>NZ_CAXAVM010000076.1:0-32985 GCF_963972345.1 uncultured Gimesia sp.
ACCCGGTTCTTCATCAGATCAGTCAGCGGCTGCAGTAATTCTGCAGTTTCCAGTAGGCCCATATCGATGGAGATAGCAAATAACATTCTAATTGCAGCGCTTGACGACATGAGAGGTGGCTATCTGGTAGGCATGAAAGAGTTGGTAGAAGCTGAAATTTTCTCAGACTTCATGGATCAGGCTGAAGAGTTATATTCTAAAGGATATCATCCAGCAGCAGCAGTTGTAGCAGGATGCGTACTAGAAGATGCACTTAGAAAATTGTGTGAACAGCAATCGAAAATTGAGCTTCGAGATAAGCCAAAACTTAGCTGGATGAATGACAGGCTGAAAGAACATGACATTTACAATATGCTGACTCATAAGAAAATCACTGCCAATGCAGAATTAAGAAACAAAGCTGCTCATGGTGAGTGGGAAGAGTTTGACAAGGATGATGTCAAAGAAATGATGTCGAGTATAAACACTTTTATGCAAAAGCACTTTGGATAATAAGGTCAGAGAAACTATGTCTCTTCCAGAGTTCAAGAACGAAGCTGAATTTCGTACTGAATGGATTGCTCCATTCCTTTCAAAACTCGGCTATATTCTTCCGACACATAATCATGGTACGGGAGAACAAGGCAAAGATTTCTTTTTTGCAGAGTATGACAAATTTGGTCACTTACGATTCAACGCCGCACAGGTAAAGCTGGGAAACATCGGTGGTGGTGATTCCCAGTTAAGCGAATTGCTTCACCAAGTTCGTAGTTGTTTTGACGTCACATTGGACTACGACAAGGGAACAAAGCAAAAACGCATATCAGCCGTTTACATCATGACGAATGGATCAATCTCACATGAAGCAAAACGGCGGATTTCTGGATACTGCGAGCGTGAGCATTTTGGTGAAAATGTTTTTTATTTAGATGGTGACACTCTGGACAACTTAGAAAGACATGCAACATTCACTGATGACAAGAAATTGAGGAATCGACTTGTAGCATTGTTAAATGAGGTGAACTACAATTTTGCTCCGTTTAAAGAGATGGCAAATCAACATGTGAAAAATCTAGTCTTAATTGATTCATCTCGCATTTTGGCTTTAGAAGACACCTTACGAAACCCTTTGCCAGAAAACATTCTCTCATACAAGGGAGTCTCAGTATATTGGGAAGCCGTGAATATGTTCAAAAATATACTTCGATTAGAAATTGATGGCTCTCTAGTTGAAACTCAAATCCAGAAAATGGAAAAAGGAATAAATGAGTCAAGTGAAAGGTTGAGGGACTCCATTTCAAAGGCTATTGCAAAAATAGACTCAATGTACAAGCTTGATATCAGAGTGATTAAGCCTGAAGAAGAAAGCGGTAGCTAAGCTGCTTTTCCTAGCTCTGATCCATCAAAAGTCAGGTCAATCAGTGGGCGCACCTTTTGAGACGTTCGCTGAAGCAGGGCTCGTGGGTGGAGGATCGACACCTGCTCTCCCGGGGAATTGGGATTCATCCCTGTATTATTGTTCTGAGGTGTTGACGCTCCCGAGAGATGTTCGTTTAATCTGATCCAGCAAAGGCTCTACTTTGTCCGTCCACCACTTTTGCGGGAACTCGTCGTCTCTGATTTCGATTTTTGTAAGCATGTACGAGCCAATCACCAAGTGAAAGATCGACTGGGCGGCCATCCAACATGCTGTGTACGTGTCAATCAGACTGCCAGGCCCGTTTGAACCGTCTTCTTGAAACTTCTCCCACACTTTGACAGCGGGATGTGCGGCAGCGCAGCAAATTCTATAGACAGAATATAGGCTCGGGGGCATGTCAGCTTCCTTTATGCGATTCTCAAGTCCCTGAAGATTCGTTTCTATATCAAGGTTCTGCGTTCTAACTTCAGAAGCTCTGCCGGCTATTTCCGAAAGTACATTAGCTTTCTCTGGCCAGATTTTACTCAGTCCTTTGAGCAAGCTTGCTTCATTGCGCAAGGCTTCCCCTACAAGAGCTTTAAGGCGATCATCCGCGTCCTCCGGCATCCCTTTGACTACCCAGTACAGGTTTATGGATGCCTCAACAACCCAGCGCGAGAGTGCCACTGCGGCTTTTGGTCGACCGGAAAGGATCAAATCCCACGCGCCTGACAAATACTCCAACGCCTCAACGAGAAGATATTCAGGGATAACTAATCGTGGCTCATCCGTTAAAGAATGTTCTTCGCGATGAGTCCGTATTTCCTGCAAGGTTTTATTCACAAGCTCGCACGTTAAAGCCTTGAGAGCAGAAATGTTTTCCTGATTGTTCATGGTGCACCCAGTTCCCCTTTTAAATCTTCTGAAGAGTTAATATCAGTTCAGGTTGGACGCGACGAAAATCTCGCCCTATATCGAAAGCTCGACACATGCCCGCCAGAGTAAAGGGGTAAACTGGTTATATCATCAACTATTCAGTGCGTCCAGTAATCGTGAATCGCATGGTGTAACTAGTTAGCGTTGGACGTGTCCAGGCCGATCACCACCGGACCTGACAACTCAGGCACATTTCCGCAAGCGACCTCAGCCGCCTCATGCAGGGCTGCTTTGATCTTGTGTGGAATCTGGTCCGACGCGTTCAGATACGCAGCCAGAAACTGGTACGGAAACTGCCGCGAACGTCGGATCGCATCCTTGTCAACCAGGCGGTTCGCCACCTCGTCAATCAGCGCATCATCCCTGAACACATCATGACGCAGCAGCGTGTTGAGGTTCATCCGCAGTGCCTGTGGTCCCATCTGACGGGCGATTGCACGCCACACCAGCGGACCTTTCGCCGCATCGGCCAGCAGATCCCAGCGCACGGACAGACCTTCTACGATCGCAGCCTGCTCGCGCTCTGTTTCTGCACAGCGATAGGCGATCAGCGCCTGCACCTGTGCGGGCAGGTCTGCTGCACTCGCAGGCGCCCACTTTGCCGGTTCCTTATCCGTCAGCCAGCCGAACAGCGCACGCCGTGCGTTGTCGACAGGTGTCGGACGTGCCAGCCGCAGGACATCGCGCAGACTCGGATCGTGACCGATCGAAGCCGACAGCAGTTTACCCACGGATGCCTCGTTCAACCAGCGCTGAAACGCGCGCTGCAGACTCGATGACAGACCGGTACGACCAAACTGTCCCGAGCGGATCATCTGGAACATCGTGCGCAGCACGCGGCCATTGTCCACCACGCGATCAAACACACGATGCAGCAGTTCGGTATCCCGCGTCGACAGTGTCACCAGCAGCGCCGCCGGCATGTCCTTCATGAAAGCGCGCTCCCGCGCATAGACGGCCAGTTGCGCCAGGAACCGATTGTCGTCGACCTGGTTGATCAACGTACGCAGTTCATCCAGCTGTGCCTGGGCATTCGCATAGAACACGCCGTTAAATGTACCGGTTGCCGCCAGTTGTGCCAGCGCATGCTTCGGCTCATACTTGTAAGCCCGCCCTCCGGCTTCATTGCGCGCATCCGCACGTGGAAACTGATTCATACGATTTGAAAACAAAGACTTATTGGCCATCATAGCCTCCTTCAAAAATGGAACCGGCGAAAACAACGTCAGTCCTCACTGACGACAGCCGGATCCTGTAAAAAGCACTCGACGAAGTGATGGGCAGAGACGACCCTGTGATACTACGTAAGCGGATCGCAGGGGCCGAACCCTATAGATCAATTCAGCGGGCCGGTCAGGAATTGAACCCTCACGAGGGCTCCGCCTGAAAGAATGTTTTTTGTATTCAGATCCTCGATCCAAACGGCAAGGGAGAGTGACAGGAAACCTGGACACAGGCGTAACCATGTACTCCACACCGGCAGTCGAGTGAGTCGTTTTATTAACCGACGAAGTTGTTGAACCAGAGTTATTAATGCTCTGCCAGTTGAGCTACAGCGTGACATGCTTAAACACGGAACGCTGATGGGAATCGAACCCACAACTTTCATGTACTCCCATTCGGCAGTCGGTTATGTTTCTCTCGTGAAAATGATCGACGAAGTGTTAAACCAGAGCGTTTACGGTGCTCTATCCGTTGAGCTACGGCGCGACACTCAATGAAAATAGCGCCGGCGGGAGTCGAACCCGCAACCACCGGATTAAAGATCATGTACTCCAGTCTGGCAGTCGATCAAATATTCTTAAAAAGTCCAACGAGGGGGCGTCGAGATTGTTGCTGTTTACGGCCGCTCTTATCAGTCGCATGTGTGACCGACAGTGAGCACACGCCAGACCATCTCAAAGAGATACCGTTGCGCTCACGTTTCCAGAATTGCTCCTGGTTCGCTACCTTAGGACCGTCATAATGTAATCCCGACGGGCAGTTGGATTGTTCAACAAACCGGCCAACGAAGAAATGACTCAGACATCGTTTCTGTCATAAAGATGTAGTCCGAGCCGACAGTTGGTCGGTTAAAGACGCCGATGGGAATCGAACCCATTGCAAACTGCTTTGCAGTCAGTTCCCCGGCCATCAGGTGTCAGCGTCATTCAAGAGTACCTCGCCAGGGAGTCGAACCCCGTCTGATAGTTCCGAAGACCATCGTGCGTCCCTCACACTCGCAAGGCATAATCATTCTGAGCCGACAAAACCACGTTTGCCGACTGCTGTTAAAAGACAGGACGCACTGAGAACCGGTTCGCTACTTTCAGGAAACTTTCAGCAGTTTCTGAAATTCAGAACCGGACACTCAGGGGCCAGCAATAAAAAAAGGGACAAGGTGAAATCGATTACGATTCATCACCCTGCCCCTCTCTCCGCAACTTCAAGGGCTCACATCAGACGATCTGAGCCTCACGCACTCACTATCCTGCATCGCGTCACAGTTCAGCGCTCGCCGACGGCCACCGCCTTGGCTCCTTGCTGCTGCGCCGGATCCAGATCGAAGCGATCCAGGTTCATCACTTTCGTCCAGGCGGCTACGAAGTCATTCACGAACTTCTGCTCGGCGTCTTCGCTGCCATACACTTCCGCAATCGCGCGGAGTTGTGAGTTCGAACCGAAGACCAGGTCGATCGAGCTGGCCATCCATTTGAGTTCGTCCGTCTTGCGGTCGCGGCCTTCATAAAAATGCTCGCACATTTTGGACTTGTCCCATGTGGTGTTCATGTCGAGCAGATTCACGAAGAAGTCATTCGTCAACGTGCCCGGCTGCTTTGTGAACACACCCAGCGGTGAACTGGCTGCGTTGGCATTCAACGCCCGCATGCCGCCCACGAGGACCGTCATCTCGGGTGCCGTCAGCGTCAACAGATTGGCGCGATCCACGAGCAACTCCGCCGCGGGTCGATCACTCACGTGATCGTGATCCTGGTAGTTACGGAATCCATCCGCCCTGGGTTCCAGCACGGCGAATGCTTCCACGTCGGTCATTTCCGCCGTCGCGTCAGTTCGTCCCGGCGTGAAGGGCACCTGCACTGCATGCCCGGCTTTTTTCGCAGCTGCTTCTACAGCGGCAGAACCCGCCAGTACGATCAGGTCGGCCAGTGACACCTTTTTCCCATCGGTTCGCTCGTCGTTGAATTCAGACTGAATCTGCTCCAGCGTTTTGAGGACCTTCGCCAGACGGGCCGGATCGTTGGCTTTCCAGTCTTTCTGCGGCGCCAGACGCACACGGGCACCATTCGCGCCACCGCGGTTATCGGAGCCACGGAACGTGGAAGCCGACGCCCAGGCAGTCGAAACCAGTTCGGGAACCGTCAATTCGGATGCCAGCACTTTGGCTTTCAGTTCCGCAATATCCTGCTTGTCGATCAATTGATGATCGACGGCGGGCCCCGGATCCTGCCACAACTGTGCTTCAGGCACTTCCGGTCCCAGGCAGCGGGAGACCGGTCCCATATCGCGGTGAGTCAACTTGTACCACGCTTTCGCAAACGCAGCGGCAAACTCGTCCGGATTTTCATGGAAGCGTCTGGAAATCTTGCCATACGCGGGATCCATCTTCAGTGCCAGGTCGGTCGTGAACATCATCGGTGCATGCGACTTTTCCGGATCGTGCGCATCGGGAACGGTTCCCTGCGCGGACTCTTCCTTCGGAGTCCACTGCCACGCACCGGCGGGGCTTTTCACCAGTTCCCATTCGTAACCAAACAGGTTATTGAAATAACCGTTCGACCATTGCGTCGGCGTTGACGTCCAGGCCCCTTCCAGGCCACTGGTGATCGTATCGCCGGCGTTCCCTGTTTTATACTTGTTCTTCCAGCCCAATCCCTGTTCCGCCAGGTTGGCGCCTTCGGGTTCGGGGCCGACATTTCCTTCCGGACTGGCGGCGCCGTGTGCTTTTCCGAATGTATGTCCGCCGGCGATCAGCGCGACGGTCTCTTCATCGTTCATCGCCATTCTGCCGAATGTGTCCCGAATGTCGCGAGCCGCCGCCAGCGGATCGGGTTTGCCGTTCGGACCTTCTGGATTGACGTAGATCAAACCCATTTGAACGGCGGCGAGTGGTTTCTCCAGTTCGCGGTCCCCCGTGTAACGTTTGTCTCCCAGCCATTTACTTTCCGGCCCCCAGTAGACGTCCTTCTGTGGTTCCCACACATCTTCACGACCGCCGGCAAATCCGAACGTTTCGAAGCCCATCGATTCCAGCGCGCAGTTACCCGTCAATACCATCAGGTCGGCCCAGGATATTTTGCGACCGTATTTCTGTTTGATCGGCCAGAGCAGTCGCCGGGCTTTGTCGAGGTTCGCATTGTCGGGCCAGCTGTTGAGGGGTGCAAAGCGCTGTGTCCCATCGGAAGCACCGCCGCGACCATCGGTCACACGATAGGTGCCCGCACTGTGCCAGGCCATGCGAATAAACAGCGGACCATAGTGACCGTAGTCCGCAGGCCACCAGTCCTGAGAGGTGGTCATCAACTGCTTGATGTCTTTCTTAACGGCTGCGAGATCCAGCTTCTGAAACTCCGCAGCGTAGTTGAAATCCTCGCCCATCGGATTACTCTTCTTCGAGTTCTGATGCAGCATGTCCAGATTCAACTGGTTCGGCCACCAGTCTCCGTTCGTCATGCCTCCCGCTGCCGTGTGTCGCTGGGCAGGATCCTTCGCTCCCCCCATCACCGGACATTTGCTGAGGTCCTGTTTTTTGTCGGCCTGCTGAGCGGCCTCTTTCGTGAGGGGCGGATGCGACTGAGCAAACGCGGCACCGGCGATGCAGCACACCGCACAGCTCGCAACGAAACGCTTCAACTGAGTTTTCATAGTCATGTCTCTCCAGGAATCAATAGTGATGCGGATTACGTACAAGTGAGATCATCTCCCCTGTGACATCATTATTGAGAGCAACAGGCCATATATCCAATGCATTCTCAACATGCGCGCCATGCATGGAAGGCATGAATGAATCTCGCGAATTCCGTGCCGACTGTGCAGAACACCAATTATACGTATATCGCTTGATAATCAGGACTTACGGGCACAAATAAACACCAGCGACAACTGGCACCTTAAATATACCTGCCCTGTTAAGTGTAAGATCTTGTATTAAGGGAATGCGAAGACCGGCCTGTGTCCGTGACGGCTTGCCTGAGGCACTGATTCACTTTATCTTTACCGGAGTCAATTTCAATCACCTTCTTCCCCTCTTGTGAACAAATACCTGTATGTCCACCTGTCACTCTGCCAGGACCTTTGCTTATGGAATCAGTGCTTTGTCAAGCTAGAAATTGAGGATTGGTTGTGTTGTTTACGTGCTCCGTTGTCGCACTCTCGTGATATTTATTAACCCAAATTTTAATAATGACATTCCATTAGTTTGTCGCCTGTGTCGATTTCTATCCACACCCGATTTGAAGACGTCAGCGCGAACTTTCAATCGGTAAGCAAGCTGAGCCTCGAACAGATCACAAAGAAATCTAAATCCATGAATGAGCGAATCCCCACCTCACAAGACGGCGAATCTGTGGCAGATGGTAAGCTGCTTTATCTGGCTGCCTTCTCCAATGACCCGGACGGCGGTAATCCTGCGGGAGTCTGGATTGGCAAAACACTGCCCAGCGATAAGGAGATGCAGCGTATTGCCGCTGAAGTCGGATATTCAGAGACTGCCTTCGTCGTGCCTGTGAATGAGCGAGAGCTCACCATCCGATTCTTCAGTCCCGAATCCGAGGTCACATTTTGCGGTCATGCGACGATCGCGACCGGTGTTGCACTCGGTAAGATGCATGGTGACGGCATCTATCGTCTGGGGACACTGGTCGGCGAGGTGCTTGTTGATGTTGTGACCCGTGACGGTGTATGCGAGGCCTCGTTGACTTCTGTAAAGCCCGATTTCGAACTCGCCAATACTGAACTTGTTTCAGAAGTACTACCCTTGCTGGGTTGGATGACAACCGATCTTGATCGGTCAATCCCACCAGCCCGCTCATTTGCCGGGGCCTGGCATCTCGTCATCGCCGTTGCAGAAGCAGAACGATTAGCAGATCTGCACTACGATTTTGAGGGGCTCAAATCTCTCATGCTGCGGGAAGGCCTGACCACTCTACAGCTTGTCTGGCGTGAAGATGCTGGAACGTTTCGCTCCCGAAATCCCTTTCCCGTGGGCGGAATTGTTGAAGACCCTGCCACCGGCGCAGCAGCGGCTGCCCTCGGAGGCTACCTGAGAGAAGCAAAATTGCTTTCCGCTCCTTCCACGATTCTCATAAAGCAAGGCGATGAGATCGGCCGACCGAGCAGACTGACTGTGCAAATCCCCGCGTCTGGTGGAATCATTGTCAAAGGTACTGCCGTTTCGATTTGTGCCAGGTAAGATCACAGGCAGGTCCTGCCCCCGCGTCGGCAACGAAGCAGGGCTGTTGTACCTGGGGTCTGGGGCAGATGAACGCTCCCAGAAAGCTTTCCTGCCTTACCCCGTGAATCGCGCAGCTGATACTGAAAGGAACCATTCAGTCATAGAATTGTTCCTGATATCTCGGATTCGAGCGCTGTTTTCCTGAGAGCACCGCTGTCTGTGACAGAAATGCTTCCCGAGGGTCTTATGTTAATAAATTACCATATACATTATTGGTGTCAGGACTCGAATCACACCCTTTCAAGTCTGAGTAGTACGGCCCTCTGCCCAGACTCTGCAGACTGGCTGTATTACGATTGGATCTGGTAAGTTTTAACTGGGACTGACCTTAAGAATCATAAACCCTGGTTCTGGTTTTTCCTTTGACCCTTTATCTGCTTTTCCTCGTTCGTATCTTCTGTTTCCCCGCTTTGGGGCCCTCCAGAGCGCATCACATTTAACCATAGCGTCTCTCAATCTATTATACTCGGTTCAAATGCCCCTGGAGACGCTTTAGTAAAACTGGACACAGTCTCGCTTTATTTTGGTGAGCTGAAGACCTTTCGCGAGCTCTCAGAAGCGATCGCCGTTGATCAAGCGACTCGAATCTGTCATACTGAACACTAGTGGGGTGTCATTTTTAAATTTTGGGTTGATAGATATCACGAGAGTGCGACAACGGAGCACGTCAACAACACCCCCAACCCTCAATTTCTAGCTTGACAAAGCACTAGTGCAGAACGTGGACTTTTCAGGAAGGAAACAGGACTGATGAAAAAAGAAGAAGTTGCCTTTATCGGCTGCCGACTGCTGGGACTGTTTTATATTGTAAAAGCAATCTACGCTGTCTCCTCGTTTACCCTGTTTTTTGTTTCATGGAAAACGAACATGATAACGCCGACGCTGCCTGAAACCAGCATCATCTATTATCAACTGGTGCCATTCCTGTTTTATCTGTTTGCCGGGGGATTGCTCTGGTGTGGAGCAGAAAAAATTGTCAACCACCTGTTACCGGGAACGACCATTGATAACGGCTTGAGTTCGATGACCGCCATGCAGGTGCAGTCGGTGATTTTTTCGGGAGTCGGAATTCTGGTCCTGTCATTGACGGTTCCCGAGATCGGAAATGTCGTGTTCCAGATGACGCAGTGGGAGAACATGAGTCATCTGTCGCAGATGCCCGTGCAATTCAAGGCACAGATCTTTGGTCTGTTCTGTAAACTGGCCGTAGGGTTATTCCTCCTGTTCGGTTCCAGAGGCCTCAGCAGCCTGCTCGTGCGACTACGCGAAGCAAAATTGAACTGACGTATGAATCTCTCGGAACAGTAAATTACCAGTCTGATTCTACTTCGCATGGTAGATAAATGGTTTCACCATCTACATATTTCCAAAACAATTTCAAAAAAGCTCTGTATTCATCGGCATTCGTTAAACTAAATTCAATCTCGTCAGAAAGGCTAACAAACTCCAATGACCTCACCATTGGCATCGGTTGCTTGACTATCATCGAAAACAGATATTTTTGACCATTCCAATAAACACTGCATTTGTAAGTAAAACCATTCACTTTTTCTAGCTCGAGTACTTTTAACATAATCGACATACCCACCAAACAGTGACACACCACCAAGCCAAGAATAAGGGATCGGGTTCTTATAACTGCCCCCTTTTTACACTTTCTGACAGCAATCATACGCTGCAACCGAAAAGACGTCCATTTCCAAGGGGATGTCAGTGACGATCATGACGCGGGCAGATCGTCTGCAGATGTGAGCACTATCTTTCGCAATTCAACCGGGATATATTCGTCAGCATGAAATCGATTCTCTGGTACCTTCTGGCTGCATTCGCTGAAATCGGGGGCTGCTTTGCATTCTGGATCTGGCTTCGCCAATCAAAAAGTCCATTCTGGGTGATACCTGGAATGTTGTCGCTGGCATTTTTTGCGTACGCACTCACCAGAATCGATTCGTCTCATGCGGGTCGGGCTTATGCCGCGTATGGAGGTATCTACATCCTGTCGTCACTGATCTGGCTTTGGGCCGTTGAGAAGACACTACCAGATCGCTGGGATATCCTGGGAGCCACGATCTGCCTCTGCGGCGCATTGCTCATTCTGTTCGGTCCGCGTCCTTAGCCCGGAAAGATTTAAGGGGTCAGGACTCTATTTCGTTAAGACCTATCCCCTATTTCACTTCAGGGTGATTCTTTCGACGTCTGTCGTAGATGATGAATACAGTGACAAGTGTCGAAACGCAGCAGGCTTTCAGAATGAACAGTGAAACAGGCTGGTACCATGCCCGCGTGGATACCTCGATGAAATCGGAGACTCCGAATAGAGCAAATGCGATGATACAAGTGATCGATAAGTCTCTGTTTCTCTTAGTGTGACGAAGGCGGAAGAGAAAAACAGACGAAATGGAAATCCAGAGTATCGCTTCGGCCAGATTGAAGATCTGATCTATTTCAAGTGACTGAACAAAACTCATCAAAATACTGATCCCAGTTGCTGCAATGACGATTAAGAAAAATCTGCCTGTAAAACAATAAATCCAGAATGGGGCGCTCATCTCACACGCAAAGATGCATTCCTGCAAGAAGTGGTCTATCAAATGTGACCCCTGCAAGACAAGATCAGATCAAATCATTCCAGGCCTGTTTTGGTGATGTCGAATCTTTGTGTCACTGGTTTTCCCGCCTGTCAGAATATCGCTGCAGTCATAAACTTTGTATGATTCAGACACACAAACCAGAAACCTCAACCCTGAAAATCCACTCTGAAGACAGGTAATTGTCCGGAGATAACCCGCCATGTCTCGACAAACAACCCTGGCCGACAGTCTGCGCCGCGACCTGACTGCCAGCCTGGTCATTTTCCTGGTAGCACTCCCGCTCTGCCTGGGAATTGCCCTGGCTTCGAATGCCCCTCTGATTTCCGGCCTCATTTCAGGGATCATTGGGGGAATTGTCGTGGGTACGCTCAGTCACTCACAGACAAGCGTCAGTGGTCCTGCTGCCGGATTGACTGCTGTGGTCTCAACCCAGATTGCGCTGCTGGGATCTTTCGAATCATTTTTGATGGCGGTCGCACTCGCCGGTCTGATCCAGGTCATTGCCGGTCTGCTTCGGGCGGGATTTGTTTCCATGTTCATTCCTTCCGGTGTCGTCAAAGGCATGCTGACAGGAATCGGTCTGTTACTCATACTGAAACAGTTTCCGTACCTGGTTGGATACGATATTCCACTGGGAAAAAATATTTCCTTTACAGAACTGATGAACCAGAATATTTTTCATGACCTCGTTTCACTCGCTGTCGTCCCCTGGCATGCGGGGGCGATGACCATCGGTATTTTTTCGATCATTCTGCTCTTGATCTGGGACCGAATTCAGTTGCTCAAGGGGTTCCCCATTCCCGGCCCTCTGATCGTGGTTGCCGTCGCCGTTGCCATCAATCAGCTGATATTTGTGAGACTGGGACCAGCCTGGCACATTCGCGGTGCTGGAATGGTTCAGGTGCCAGTCTTCAGCAGCCTGGAAGCACTTGATCAGATCATGCTGTTTCCCGATTTTTCAACATTGGCTGATTCAAAAGTGTATGTGGCGGCGATCACGATTGCGATCGTCGCCTCACTTGAGACTCTGTTGAACCTGGAAGCCGTCGACCGGTTGGATCCGCGACAGAGACATTCCCCCCGCAGCCGGGAACTGTTTGCCCAGGGCTGTGGGAATATTACTGCCGGCCTGCTCGGCGGACTGCCCGTGACTTCCGTGATCGTCCGAAGTTCGCTCAACATCAATTCGGGAGGCCAGACCAAGTTTTCTGCCATCATGAACGGTTTTCTCCTGCTGGGATGTTTTCTGCTCATCCCTCAGTTTCTCAATCTGATACCTCTAGCCTGCCTCGCAGGGATTCTGCTGGTGACCGGCTGTAAGCTCGCCAGTCCGAATTTAATCAGACAGATGTACCAGGCGGGACGCTATCAGTTTATTCCCTATTCGTTTACAGCCGTCACGATCGTGGTAGCAGACATCCTGACAGGCATCCTGACCGGGCTGGCAACGAGTGTCAGTTTCATTCTCTACAGCAATATGAGAAGTCCCTTGCACCGCATTCTGGAGAAGCATGTGGGGGGAGAAATCATGCGGATTGAACTGGCCAGCCAGGTCAGTTTTTTTAATCGGGCTGCCATCGAAAGGGCTCTGCTGGAGATTCCTCAAGGCGGTTACGTCGTCATTGATGCGCGAAAAACGGATTATATTGACCCGGATGTCCTGACGATGCTGTCAGAATTTCAGAACATCACGGCTCCCGCACGAGGCATTCATTTAAGCCTGCGCGGCTTTCGCAAGAGTTATGATCTGATCGATGAAATCCAAACGATTGATTACACCGCGGGGGAACTCCAGGGACAGCTCACCCCTGATGATGTCATCATTCTCCTGCGTGAAGGGAACAAAAGGTTTCGCTCCGGCATACTGACCAGGGGCGAATCAATTCAGGATATCCAGGATTCGCTGAATATTTCTAATGCGTTCGTGACAATATTAAGCTGCAGCGACTGCTATATGAATGTGGAATCGATCTTTGATCTGCGACCAGGCAATGCCTGCAGCGTGCAGGTGTCCGGTAATGTCATTGATCCGGAAGTGGTAACGAACCTGGAGTATGGTTGTATCATTGCCAACACATCGCTGCTGCTGGTCATGGGACACACTCACTGCCGCGCCATTCGAAGCTCTCTCGATCAGAGGTCCATCGGCTCCGGTAATCAGGGTGACGATTCAACACATCTGGATGATGTCTTCAATCAACTGACCGAATCAATCAATGATGCGTCATCATTTCCACCGGAAGCGAATTCACTCCCCGCGCGACCGGACATGTCGTACTCAGTAAACCGCCATCATATTCTGTATTCAATCGAGTTAATCCTGAACTCCAGCGAACCGATCAGAAATCGAGTCCAGGAAGGTACCCTGCGGGTCGCAGGCGCCCTCTACCACGACGACAGCGGTTACGTTGAACTGTTTGATGAATACAACACCGCCGGACAATAAAGGGGTCGGGTACCTATAACTGAAGAGCTCCCCTCTGATGGCACTCCACGTGTCCAACGACTATCGCGGTTTTCACTTCGGAGAGTCTTGCCATGTCCCCTCTTACTGCTTGTATGGCTATCGTCATGATGAACCAGTGTGCTCAAATCGGCAACGAAGCCGATGTGTTTGACCTGGAGTTTGGAGTCAGACAGCGGTTCCGGCGGGGGGCTCTGACTTGACCCGGTGGTTCGCGCAGCTGATACTGAAAGGAACCATTCCGAATACCCGGATCATTCCTTTAGAGGAGCCGCCATGCAGACTGTTACTTATTTTTCCCAGCGCCAGTTCAACACAGGGACTGCAGACCGATTTTACCGATGCGCGATCTTCTGCCTGATGCTGGTAACCGTCTGTGTCGCGGCAGGCTTCTCCAATACAGCTCAAGCCGCGGAAAAAAACAGTGATCCCAATATTATCTATATCCTTGCGGACGATAAGAATTAAGATTTTGCTGACAATAGCTTTTCACCCCCTAATTCAGAGTATTTATCATGAAACACGGCATTTCACAATTCAGCGCAATTTGGGTCGATTCAGGCAAATCCCGTGGAATTAACTACATTTTGCTACATCTTAGATAGACCTTACTAAAATTAGTAGTAACAAAGAAGATGCAGAATATTTATCACGTTTCCACATCGACCGGCACAGGAAGTGTCGTGAAACGTGACTCCAATTCCAGTTGCGCGAGTGTCGTGAGCGATTATTGAATGGTCGCCACATTGAGTCTGAAGGTGTAATCACGCAAGCCCTGGAAATCCAGTCGCACGTTCCACCCCTGCCCCGGAGCCTCAGGAAGAGACTGAATACCTGAGTGATATGAACTGGCAGGATTGTGTGGAACATTATTATGAACACTGCAAAAAACGTTTCCGGAATAAATCATTAGATAATTCTATGTCTCGGATTGGGATAGCTGGCCGGATCCTGGAAAATCAGCGGAAGGAACAGGAACTTCCGGAGAATGGAAACATCGAAGAATACACAACCCTGACGGCGTTGGAGTATTTACAGGACCAGCTGCTCGCAGGCGAAGAAAGCCGGCAGGATTATCGGGCTCCGACGACAGTCAACTCGACGATGGAAGCGATCATGGCATTCGTGCGGTACTGCTATCGTCATGACTGGATCCGGAAGGTCCTTCCTCTCACTAAACTGAGTGTGGACGATGTGATGAAAGGGCGGCCGGTGACCGATGAAGAATTTGAAAAAACGCTCGAGGCCACTCCTGAAGTCGTAGGTAAGCAACCGGCAGATTCCTGGAAATTCGTTTTACAGATACTCTGGGAGAGTGCCTTTCGCATCAGTGATCTGATGAACTTTTCCTGGGATGATGTGCGGAAGATACATCCCGTCTGGCCGGACCGTCAGGATTTGCATCCCACAATCGTGATCCCCTCAACACAAAAGAACCGCAAAAACCAGGAAATCCCGATGTTGCCTGGTTTACAAGAACTGCTTGACCAGGTTCCTGAAAAAGACCGGTGAGGCTGGGTGGTTAACCCACAGCCGATGGAATATCAAATCGAAACAGACAGCCAATGGTTCAGACCAACTAACCGGGATCTCACCAGGCTGGCAGAACAGTACAGCAATACTGCCATCGGCCGAGCCTGCGGGGTTTCTGATACCACCATCCGAAACTGGCTCAGCAAAGCGAAAATCAAACGCAAAATCGAATTCAATCAGCATCAGGGGGAGATTGCTTCCGACGCCATTACGAAACTCAGAAAACGGGCTGAGAAGCAGTCCAGCAGACAAGCTCAGAGAACGGAGAAACGGCTGTCAACGGACCGAGTCAGCCGAATCATTGCTCAGATTGATGAGCAGGCCCGGATCATCGTTCAGCAGCCAGATGAAGAAACAGGACGCCGTCTAAAATATGCCACTGCCCACGATCTGAGACGGGGTTGTGCTCACCGTCTGATCAACGCAGGGATCTCAGCAGAAACGCTCAAAGTCATTTTACGACACCGAGATTTTTCGACGACTGAAAAGTTCTATGGTGCGACTAAGGCTGCCCAGGCTGCTGCGTCGGAGGTTTCAGAAAAGCTCAAGGTTAAAGATGTAAGAAACGAAATGGTCGATATGATGCCTCTGTTATCTGCTGAAGAGATACAGAAGTTAAAAGTCATTCTCAAGTCGATTTGAGAAGTTAATTCATCGCTGGAAGGCAAAGTTTTCCCAGCCGGAAAGTGATACCGAGAACGAAGAACTCAAACAGCTGCGTGAAGAAGTCAAGCGTCTGCGACTGGAACGAGATATATCACCTCAGGAAATGTCAATTCCGAATTCGCATTTTCTTCATCCTCTCTGCTTTTAAATCCAGGTTATCCGCGGCAGATGTTGGAACCTCACCCAGGTTGCTCTCTCTGGATGCCAGAGAACTATCAGAAGTTAATCATTGAGGTGTTTTCTTCTTTGATCTTCTGGTACGAGGTCTCCGTCGTTCAGACTGAATCTCCTGGACATACTCGATCACACCCAGGGTACGCAGGATTCTCTGTTCTCCGGCGGGTATCATAAGTCAATCACTATCGTCTCGACAATTAATCGTCTTTACTCCTGCTTTCTGCAGAAGTGAATAAAGGTCTTTAATTTTTCTTTGGCTCTGACGCTCAGGTCGACCGTATTTCCCATCTCGTTTATCAGAAAATGTGAATATTACACGGTGGATGGCGCGTGAAAACGCAACAAAAAATCCGCGTATCTCTTCCTCTGATTGTCTAGCAAAGTTCCAAAGTTGCGAATCTTCTAATCCAAGAAAGACAACTGTGTGAAATTCCAACCCCTTACTCTTATGAACCGTCATCGCTGGAATAATATCTTCGTAACCATAAACGCCACGCCGAAGAAGTCGCATCTGGCATACACGGTAAGGAGTCAACAAAGAAGGCGAAGCGGAAAGGTCCCAAGAAGAATGCGAAGGTGCAGCCAACTGGAGCTTCACTGTTCGAGAACGAACTGCTGGATACTCAGCCGGTGTTGGTCGCAGAACAGAAATCGACGTACAACGAAATCGACCCCGCATTCCCAACGAATGATCTGGATAAGTCGCTCTGTGCTTACTTGATGGATGCGGTTGCGTTCCAACCCAGCTTGAGGCTTCACTTCTATCTGGACTTCCTGCTTTTGGTGATGCAAACAGAGCGTTGCCGAACACTGCTCCCGAGTGAAGATCGCAGCAAGCTGACTCGCGCCATCAAGTCGCTGCCGGACGAGCTCACCTCGTCCTCGGGCGGCAAACCGCCATGGCGATTGATGGTCAGTTGTTTGATCGCCAACCGTTCGCTCGACCTGTCCGACAACAGACTTACAACTGGTGGTGGTTTTGACGAAGTGCGGAAGACGCTACCAAAGACATCCAAGTCGTTGAGGAAGCTCGTCGTCAAGGCAACGCAACGAGCCGCCGAATTGTTGGCGATGGACACTTCCGCAAGTGAAAGCGATCAGAAAGCGGCGAACGATATCAAGACACAGCGAATGGAACTGATTGTAAAGCAGGGGTAATAGGCGATGGCAATACTGGGATACGGCATCAAGAAAACGATACGAACCGAGCCCTTGGTTTGGGTCAGTCGCATCGACCTGTACGAATCGCTCGATCCGCCAACACTTATTCGTGAGTCGATCAAGCTCGTCACCGGTATCAATATCGTATGGGGAATTGAAGACGAGACTGAAACCGACACCCTCGAACCGGGGCACGGCGTTGGCAAAACGACACTCTGCCGATTGATTCGCTATTGCCTCGGGGAATCCAGCTACGGGCAAAACCACGCCGTCAAAGAAATCCACCACACCTTTCCCGACGGCTTCGTTGCAGTAGAAGTGCATATCAACGGTCAGCGATGGGCAGTGCTTCGTCCCTTTGCCAAACAACGCGCCGACTGTGCCCAAGCCAATGCCACGATTGAGAAACTAATCCAAGACCGTCCGGCCAAGGCATCCTTCAATACATACTGCAAAATACTGGAGGCTGCATGCCTTAAAGGCATCCGTAGTGATTCCGTGCTGCCCGGTGGTGCTTCGCTGCAATGGGGTCACCTGCTGGCAATGTGTACACGCGATCAGGAAGCCCGCTATCAAAGTCTCTGGCAATGGCGTTCGCCGCGCAGTGATTCCGGCCCACCGAACATCCAGAAGGACGACGCTTACAGGACACTGCGTTCGGTGTTGGGATTACTGCCCGATGCCGAATCCAAGTTACAGCACAAGCTGCTGGACATCACTACAGAACAGTCAGACCTAAAATTAAAAATTGCTGAGCGACAAAAGGAACCAGATTATTGGGCTCGCAACCTTCGTCGTAGACTGAGAGATGAGTTCGATATTTCTGAGGCCATGACCGCGTCGCTCAATGAAGGTGAGCTGTTTAGTCTGCCAAGGTTAATTGAGTTGCAAATCAACCGACTCGAAACAAAGCAAACTGATCGAGACATAGAACTGATTTCGCTCGGTCGACAAATCAATCTTGCCAGCATCGCTCTACAGGAGCCAGCCGAACTACAGGCACAGGAACAAGCTGCAGTCGCCAACTCTGACGATGGCACCTGTGTACTTCTGGAATCGATCAAGGAACTGCGGGAACTCGAAATAGGAATCAAGGAAGCCGGGTTGTCGATTTGCCGCTACGGCCAAATTTCAATTGGCGACTGCTCATACGCGCTGCAACAACTGACAAAGCTTGGCGACCAAATACGAGATACCCAAAAATCAACACTGCCAACAACGGCAGGACGTGAGCAAGCTGCTGCCGCGATCAAATCAAAGATTGAACGACGGGCCAAGATGCTGGAGAAACTGCAGGGCGCGTTGGACAAGCTATTGAAGCAACAGCAAAAGCTGAACGACCAGCGTCTGGCAACGGATCGGCAAATAATCGATCTCGAATCAATACTGGCCAGAATCGTTGAGTGGGAGAATCTGCGTGACGGGAACACAGACGATTCTGAACTTGCTAAGCTGGTGAAACGCCAGAACAAGATCGATAAAGAAGAGCAAGCTGCCAAACAGAAGCTCACCGACTTGATCAAAGAGCAGGACCAACTTGCTGATGGTCTTCGCGCAGTCTTCGAGTCTCTGATCCGTACAACGCTGTCCAAAGAATTTCGAGGACGTATCAGCCTCACCAGAGACGGCATCGAGTTTCGCATTTTTCGAGGCGAGAATCTTTCAGGTGAAGCATTTGAGACACTGTCCATCCTGATCGCCGATCTCACCGTGTTGGTCATGGGCGCTATTGGCGCGGCCCAACATCCCGGCCTGTTGATGCACGACAGTCCCCGCGAAGCCGACCTCGGCGGCCAAATCTACCGCCGCTTCCTAATCTGCGTTTCCGACATAGCCGACGAACTACGCAAACAGAATTCAACAGCCCCGTTTCAATATATCGTGACAACAACCACACCACCCCCGCAAAAACTCGAGAAAAAGAGTACAACACGCCTAAGACTCGGCGTTGACGTTGGTCCCCTATTTGGCAAACAGCTCCACGCTGCAAACCCAGATGCCCAACCAGATTTGTTTGACAAGGATTAGCGGACAAAAAAATCGATCCGAAAAACTGTATTGCCCATGAACTACTATCGTAATCTTCTCGACATCGTTTTCCGAACCCTTTCAGGCTCCTCAAATGAAATTGAGGAATGAGTCACATCCAATGGAAAATCCAAGAGAACCAATCCCGACGTCTGTGAACTCGGCAACAACGGTCACGGAGCTATTCCATCGCGTCAATAGCGTGATTCCGGACTCGCAGAAGCTTGTCACGGTTGAACCTGAAATGCTTATCACCGATGCACTAGATTTGCTGGAACAACATGGGTACTCGCAAGTTCCGGTCGTCGTTGGGCAGGAAGTGCTGGGGCTGTTTTCGTACCAGACGTTTACACGCTCCGTTATTTCTCTCGGACGTGTGGCTACAAAGAATCGGAAGCTTGATCCACTTGAGCTTACGGTCGAAGAGTGTATGGATTCAAAGCCAAAGTTTGCACATGTTACAGATGAATTTGTGGAGTGGTTCGATGTAATTGATCGCAGCGATTCTGTTCTCGTTGGTGCTCCTGATCAATTGCAGGGGATAGTCACGGCAATGGACATCCTGAGATATCTCTACCGTGTGGCCAGCCCCTTTGTCCTGATCGGCGAAGTTGAACTAGCACTTCGTGCACTAATGCAAATGGCCGTCGACGGAGACACACTCTCTGCCTGTGCTCACGAGTGCCTGAAAGACAAATACGATGTAGAGCGAATGCCAACTGAACTTCATGCGATGACTTTCAACGACTACATCCAAATTGTCGGAGACGGAAGACGATGGGATCATTTCCAGCCGTTTTTTGGAGGCAATCGTGTACGAACACGAGCCAAATTGGAGCAACTCCGTGACGTTCGCAACGTCATTTTCCATTTCCGGCGAAAGATCACGGTTGAGGAATACGAAACGCTTGCTGCCAATCGTGAATGGATGCTAAGAAAAGCCCGCACTGCTGAAGCCCGACAAAAGGAGGTGCAGCAATGAGCACAGAAAACTTAGACGCATTCATTGGCAATCTTGGCTATTTTCCGCACCAATCGGAATTTGCAGCAAAGTTTCTCGCAGCGGGCTCTGAACGAAAGCATTTACTCACGAGTCTCCCCGGACTTGGAAAGGGATTTGTTGGCAGCTCAATCGTCGGCTATACAGCAGCACATGAACAAGCAAAACGAGTTCTTGTCCTCGCACCGACAGCCTTGGCCCATCAATGGGTTGAAATGATCCACCGCTCTAACACGGATGTTGCGTGCGAATATGTGGATCGACGGCGTCTGCGGGAGCTGGAGTCACTTCAAAGCAGGACGGACTCACTTTGGAGTCAAATAGGTGTTGTTGTTATGTCCATCGATTTTGCAAAACGCCCGGAAATCGCGGAATTCCTAATGCAGACTCAGTGGGACCTTTTGGTTGTAGACGAGGCACATCAACTCGCGCCACAAACGCAACGACAACAAGTCGTTACTGCACTGGTTGAACACTGTCCTCAGATGCGTGTGCTCTATATGCAGATCTTGCTCGAGACCTTAACGGTTAAAGAGACAGAGAATCCACTCTTCAACGACGTTGAAACTACGGTTTGGTCACGGGATACGGTTCGTGACAAAGATGGCAATCCAATACTTCCTGAAGTTTACATTGAATGGATCAGCCACAAGCGGCAACCTGACGAGGCGGCTTTGCTTTCCCAGTTACAGGATTCCTTGCAAGTAATCGCAGGTTATGGTCAGCAAGGCCGATTAATTGGGACTCAACTCGTTAAAACAGCTTCATCAAGTTTGTTCGCTCTAGAGCAACTTCTCAACCGAATGCGACATCGGAGGAATCAGATTGCTCATGGGCTGGATGAATTTCTTCACAACGACGACACCAACCTATGGTCTGATGACGAAGTATGTGACCCAGAACCCGGTTTTTATGAACGGGCGTTAATGGAGTTCGCTGATCGTATTACGGTTCTGCTGGAGTCGTTGGAAGATGTCAGCACGGACTCCAAGTATGATTCTTTGGTTTCACTACTAAATACACTCGGAGTCTTAGCCAGCAGAGATCGAAGGGTCTGCATTTTTACCAGTTACGTCAATACAGCAACGTATTTGGAGAGCGCGTTAAGCGAGCATCATCCCCACGTAGTCGTAGTCACTGGGAGTATGTCGTACGCGGAGCAGGAGCAATCCGTCAGCGATTTCAGCCACAAAGGCGGTATCCTGATAACTACGTCCGCCATGTCGTTGCCGATTCCAGAAGTCTCTGCCGTCATCTTCTACGATCTCCCGATGAATCCAGCAACACTGGACGCGCGCATTGGGCAGTTCAACAGAGTCGGACGAACCGGTCCGGTCCGCGTGTTCGCTTTCACTGACGAATCGGACACACTAATCATCGAAAGACTCCAACGAAAGATGGCCGAGATCAAACAGGCAGTAAGAAGTGACGAAGTGGAGAAGCTGCTTTTTCCCAAGGACGACTCGAAGATGGGCAGTTCGCAGGAGGACACTGAGTGATGTCTGATTCCAATGAATTGACAGCCAGTATGACGTGCCCCCCTTAACCGCATCCAGAACTTGATATACTATTCAGGATTCTGGACCAATTGAGGAGGAGGCGAACATGCCAACCAAGCATCATTCATCCGAACAGATCATTTCGAAACTCCGGGAAGCTGAAGTCCATCTCGCCCAGGGGATGACGATTCCCCTGATGTGCAAAAAACTGAGGATCCACCAGTAGACGTACTACAAGTGGCGTCGTGAATACGGTGGTCTACGGATGGACCAGGCCAAACGCCTGAGAGAACTGGAACAGGAAAACACCCGGCTCAAGAAGCTGCTCGCCGAGGCGGAGCTGGACAAAGCGATGCTCAAGGAAATCGCGGAGGGAAACTGGTAAGCCCTTCTCGCAAACGCCAGGCCGTCCAGCATCTGCAGCAGACGTTCGACGTTTCCGAACGCAAAGCCTGCCGGGTTCTGGGTCAGCCTCGTTCCAGCCAACGCTACCAGGCGGTTCCTGCTGACGATGAAGCCGCTCTGCTGAAGCAGATTCTGAAACTGGTGCGCCAGCATCCCCGTTTCGGGTATCGACGTATCGGCAGGATGCTGCAGGCGGCCGGCTGGAAGGTGAATCCCAAACGCATTTATCGTTTGTGGCGTCGAGAAGGGCTCAAAGTCCCCAGGAAACAGAGGAAAAAACGTGCGCTGGGTACGGGGGCGAATGCCTGCCATCGCCATCGAGCAGAAAGGAAAAACCACGTGTGGTGCTGCGATTTTATTTTTGATCGGACAGAAACTGGGACCACGCTCAAGTGGCTCTCGATTATAGACGAGTATACCAGGGAGTGCCTGGCCTTGAAGGTGGACCGACACATCACCAGCGAGGATGTGATCAACCAACTGGCGGAGCTGTTCCCAACTCACGGCGTGCCGGAGCACTTTCGCAGCGACAACGGCAGTGAGTTCCTGTCCAAGGCAATTCGCAGTTGGCTGAAACAGATCGGCGTAGGAACGCTGTATGTCGAACCGGGCAGTCCCTGGGAGAATGGATACGCCGAGAGTTTCCACAGCCATGTCCGGGACGAGTTCATGAACTGTGAGGTGTTTGAAAACCTGAGAGCCGCCCGCCGGCAGACAGAGGCCTGGAAGCAACATTACAACGAGGTTCGTCCGCACAGTTCGCTGGGCTACCTCACCCCCAGACAATTTTCGCAGCAGTGTATCTCTTCCAGTCGGACTCCGTCCGCCTTCCAGAGAAACACTGCTGATACCCTAAAGATCTCATAACAACTGGTACGGAAATGGGGGGCCTGTCAGTTGATCAACAGTGCTTGAACGCGAGTAGATTCGTTGGCCGGAGCTAAATCACTGATATTCATGTTTTATTTCGTATTAGTGGTCAGATACTTCAAAACAGAATCTAGGTAGAGTGACACATGGTGGCCAACATTAGTTCGTCAAATATCATTGAATTGAGCGAGATGCCTCGAACACGGCAAGAATGGATTTTCGTATCGCTTCGGGAAGCTCGGGCCAAGCAGCCACGAGTTCGGCCAGTTCGGGAACGCAAAACGGCTCCGCTGGACATGTCCTTGGACATGTGGCGGAGCCGTTTTGACTTAAATCATTAATCATTACACCCCGCAGGGTTCGAACCTGCAACCTTCGCTTTCGTAAACCGAGGGTTTTGAATCTCCCATATTAGATTGAATCAAACGTGCTGGAAGACACAACCATGTTTGATTCAATTCTTATTATAAAATACGCAACGTATTTATATTTAAGCATTTACAACTTTTAATGGATTCATCAAATTCTCTGTTGATGCCAATCCTGATGAGATTCATGGTTAATTGGAGTTAAACAAGATTCGTAAGCAAATTTTGGGCAAATGAGTTTTTCTTAAACTTAACAGCTTTTGAAATTCAACCCCTAGAAATCAATTGCTGCTCGGATCGCACTAAGTATGAATTCCCAGTTTCTTTAAACAGATAATCATGACCAGATAGAAACCAATCATAACCATGGTTGAAAATGCGAAACTGGCACCGAAGCCCATTCCTTTCTTAAGCAAAAAAGGCAGCATGAGGAAAAAAGATAATGACGGTAGGACTAGCCAGAATACACTTTTTGAAAGTTCCGAAACCTTCTCAGTACTCCCTGTGTCGATATATAACCATATTATTCCAAGAAAAGAGACCAGTGGCAACGAAGCGAGAATTCCCCCCCAAAGCGAGCTACGCTTGGATATTTCCGATACAGCAACTACCAACCCAGCAGTGAGCAGAACTTTGAGAAGATAGTACATTATCTACTTTCATCAAATTAGGGTATTTATGTATTTGAGCACTCGACTGCATCCAAAGGCCACCGCTGCCGTTTTACCGGAGGCGGCGACCTCAATGGAAACCATCATTATCACCGGACAGTTTATTCTTTAAATTCACCTTGAGAGGGCTTGCCATCAACCTCACCAAGAACCGTGCCTTCAAAATCGGCAACATTACCGATGCCAGGATCTGTGCCGACGAATTTCGTTGCCTTCCCGTCGGTTTCATCCTGGGGAACTAGTTTCACTGTCATAGGGGGAACTACTTTTCCCTCTTCTGTCTTTGTCTCTTTTGTGGTTAACGTCAGATCTGTTGCTGTAACCGCTACCGGCGTTTTCTCGTCGTTACTTATGAAAAGAATCATGCATTCATGCTTGGGGTGATCCACTGTGAATTCGGCGTGATATTTTCCCAGATCAAACACCACCCCACCATTGGGGCCTGAACCGTGTGGTGCATGTTCTTCGGTGCTGGTAGCTTCATTCTGTTTTTCGGGCTGCACAGTTTCAGTTTTCGGAGTGTCGGTAGTGCCTTTGTCCGAGCAACCTGTGACGAGTAAAGCTGCCAAGAATAAGCCCAGCGATTTTGTGTACATCATTTCGTTTTCCTTTACATGATAGAATTAGTTTACGTGTATTACATTCTTATACAGATCGCAGCAGTTCTTCATCAGAGCTTTTACTACGGACCAGTCGTTCGGCATCTTTCCCCGAGAATTTCCAGAATAAGCCGGGGTGAATAAAAAATTCGCAAAACGTTGAGGTTACCAAACCTCCTAAAATCACAGTGGCGACAGGGTATAAAATTTCTAACCCTGGTTTATTACCACCTACCACAAGAGGAATCAAAGCAATACCGGCGGTCAAGGCGGTCATCAGGACCGGAGCAAGCCTTTCCAAACTTCCCCGCAGCACCATATTTTGACTAAACGCTTCCCCTTCTTCATCCATTAAATGAAAGTAGTGTGTCACTAACAGGATGCCGTTTCGCACAGAAATTCCCCCCAGAGATACGAATCCTACCATGCTAGCCACGGTAAGAGTCTGGTTGGTTAATACTAGTGCGAAGACACCACCAATAAAAGCAGTCGGAATGGCATTCAGGATCTGAAACGTGATCCGTGCTGACGGATAAAGCATCATGAGAACAATAAATATTCCGGCGACTGAAACTGCCGCCAGTATTGTAATCAGAAACGTAGCAGACCGTTGAGCTTCAAATTGCCCCCCAAACTCAACAAAGTAACCGGTTGGCAATGCGACTTGAGCACGCACCCGTTCTTCAATTTCAGAGACTGCACTGGCGAGGTCACGTCCTGAGACATTACAACGGATTGTTTGACGGCGCCTGACGTTTTCTCGGTTGATCAAATTTGGTCCACTGGCTGAACCTGGGAAGTTGGCCACTTCTCGCAAACGTATTTGCCCCCGCCCATCGGGAAGATCAATACGTAGTTCACCCAGATTATAAGGATCTGAGCGATGCTCTTCGTTGAGTTTAATCACAAGGTCAAAACGTCTCTGACCATCTAAGACTTGCGATACTGCTTCGCCTTTCAACGCAGTCTGTACGAAGTCGGCTATGTATTCCCGACTCAGCCCAAAGAAAGCCAGCTCATCAGGTTTCAGGACTACATGTAACTCATCTACCCGTTCCTGTGGGTCGATAATGGGAGGTGTCACACCAGGTATATCAGTGATCGCATCGCGAACTTCTCCTGCCAACTCGCGCAGCTTGTCGAGGTCGTCTCCATACAGCTTAATCCCGACTTGGGCTTTCACTCCGGACAGCATATGGCTAATCAGGTGAGAAAGGGGTTGTTCCGCTTCAATCCCAACCCCTGGTACATTTGAGCGCAAATCAGAGAGTAGCGTATCCAGAAACTCATCCCGACCATGGTCTGAGTCTGGGTTCATCGTCAATATGTATTCACCCACGTTGACTGGCTGAGCATGCTCATCCAGCTCTGCTCGACCTGTCCTGCGAAAAAAGTGCAATACGGGACCATTCGGATTTTCTGCAGACTTCTGTAGTTTGACAAGTTGCGAATCAATCAGTGAGGATGCCTCGTTTGATGCTTTCAGCGACGATCCGCCAGGTAAAGATACATTGATTTGAACGCTTCCCTCATCAAATTTGGGAAGAAAGTCAGCTCCCAACTTTGACAATTCCCAGACACTGTAACCAACGAGTGCCCAGGTCAAAACCAATAGGATGCCTGCCCGCCGCATACTGAATCGAATCAGGAAACTCGCTCCCCATTTCAGCACTCGTAGTAACCGCCCATCCTGATGGGCGTGAGTTGCCTTTGCTTGAGGCAGGAGGTAGTAAGAGAGTACCGGTGTGACAGTCAGTGAGACCAGTAAAGAAGCCAGAATTGAAACGATATAGGCAATTCCCAATGGGATAAACAAGCGACCTTCCACACCGGACAAAGCAAATAGAGGCATAAAGGCCAGGACAACGACTGCTGTCCCGAAGACGATGGCAGAGCGGATTTCTCGACTGGCTTCATACACGACCACAATGGCAGGTTTAGGATGGGGATTTAAATTGTTTTCTCCCAGGCGTCGAAAGATATTTTCCACATCCACAATGGCATCATCGACCAGTTCGCCAATGGCAACTGCAATTCCCCCCAGGGTCATTACGTTGATTGATAATTCTGTCCCAGACATGACCCCTACGATGCGAAATACCAGAGTTGTAATCACCAGCGACAATGGAATGGCTGTCAACGTGATGAATGTCGTGCGAAAATTCAGCAGAAACAAGAACAGCACGATCACGACAAGAATGGCTCCTATGACAAGCGCTTCTTCGACGTAGTAAATTCCTCGGTCAATAAAACTCTTGAGCTGAAACAGGCTGGTATTGATCACAATATCGGCAGGTAGCGTTGATTCTGCATCACTCAAAGCTGCCATCACGTCGTCAGTCAGTTTTCTGGTGTCAGCATGTGGCTGTTTGACAATTGTAATAACCACACCGGCATGTCCATCAATACTGGCATCGCCCCGTTTGGGAGCCGGCCCTTCCACGATTTGTGCCACCTGATATAAAAGTACGGCACGGTCTCCATTCATTTTGACAGGGGCTTTTCGGAGCTCATCCAGGACGTCGCTTGTCAGAGCACCAAGACGACCAATCACCCTCACGGAACGTTCTGTCTGGCCTCCGATTATAAACCCACCACTGGCATTCAGGTTATTTGACTGGACAGCGGCCTCAACATCCTGAAGTGATACGTTATATTCTTGCAACTTGATGGGATCAACCAGAACCTGATACTGCTTCTCATCACCGCCCATGACAATGACCTCAGCAATGCCAGTCAGCTTCAGTAGTCGCGGTCTGATTAACCAGTCCGCGGTCGTACGCAGATCCATTCGTTCTTCGAGAGGAGTCGGGAAAATAACGTCATAGGACCGTTTATTCCAGACAAATGCCACATCACGCCCAGGGTTTGTCTCATCCCATTTGGGATTCTCGACTTCAATTTTCTTCCACAAGCTGAGATCGTTTCGATTCACCGGATTCCAAACGGTCAGTTCAGGACTTGCTTCGTTTCCTGTGCGTTCTGCCAGTAATCCCGTCTGCCCAACCGCAGTCAACTTTCCACCTTGTGGCCCCTTTCTGCGATGAATTCCAACATGCAGAATCTGCCCCATTATGGATGCCTGAGGTGTCATAATCGGACGGATGCCTGGTGGCATCGGTACATTTGCCAGACGCTCTGACACAATCTGTCGAGCGTACCGAGGTTCCGTCTTCCAACTGAACTCGATGTAAATGACATTCATGCCCTGACTGGATTGACTGCGGACATCTTCAACCCCGTTTGCCCCTAGGATCGCTGTTTCTATTGGATAAGTAACCAGCGTTTCGACTTCTTCAGAAGACATGCCAGGACACTCTGTTAGAATCACGACTCGAGGTCGATCAAGATCTGGGAACACATCAATAGGTAAGGTTGTCGTTAAATAACCCCCATAAGCCAGGACAACGACGCAGGCGGCAAGCACCAGCGTTCGATGGGTTAGTGAGAGTCGGATGATTGAATTGAGCACGGTATTCTCCTAATTCCCTTCGTCTTCGTTCTTATGGAGACTGCCATCGGCGTGAATGTGGTAGCCTTCTGGTAAGTCGTCTCCTGATGAGGACTTCAACATACGGTTCAACTGTTCGGCAGAACTCTGTACTACAAACGAACCAAGCATGAGCGATCCATCATTCGCGATGACGGTATAGCGTCGGTCTCGCTCCAGGACTCGAACCGCCTTGCGTTGAAACGTATTTACGTTCTGGGTAAAAACAAATGCTTCAGCTCCGTCGCGGGCAACGGCATCCGTGGGAAGTACAAAGACGTTTTCGAGCTTTTCGACCCGGATCAAGATGCGGACTTTATGACCTGGACGAAACCGCCAGAGTATCTGGGTCATTCCATCTTGTTTCACAACTCTAGACTGATTTTCCAACGCCATACGAAACGCAAAGGTACGATTAATGGGATCTATGACATTTGCCAGATATTGAATCCAGAAAGTCTGATTAACGGGAGGCCAGTCTGCGATCGCGTTTTCCTGAAAGTCCACTTCAACTGGCCAACCGGCTTTGACACTTTGTTCAAGAAGTTGTGTTTCGTCTCGAAATGCCCGACCTTCTATTGCCAGCAACTGATGATTTGCCAGCAAACACAACATTTGACCGGTTCTGACTTGTTGGCCTAGATCTATTTTGCATTCCTGAACTTCAAAGGAGGGGGGGGAGTCCAGTTTTACTTCCTCACCAGTCGCCTGCAGCACGACAGAGGTCCCCAATGGTTTGGATTCGCTAGCTTGAGAGGGAACGAGAATATTCAGTTCTTTGACGAAATTACCTGCAGCTACTTCGTTCAACTGATTTTGTGTAAAACTTCGACTAAGCAGTTCCTGACGATACCCTTTGATTGCCACTTTCAGTCGCGTGATTTCACTAGCGACTTCAATGATCCGGGCACCGGGGACTGCTCCTCCTGAAGATTCCAGGCGTTTCTTTTTTGCTTCGGCGAGTTTGATGTCTTGCGTATCTTTAAACAGTTTCGACTGGGTCTGTTGCAAAGACTCGCTCAGGATGCGGATCGTATAGAGCACATCCCCAGGGTGGACTGTGTCGCCTGGAAAATAATTCATTTTGTCGACCACTCCATCTACAGGAGAAACGATCCCTCGATCACTGCGACCGGGTCGATCCACTACCATGCCCGGGACCTGTAGCGTTTTCCAATAGGTCTCAGGCTGTATTGATTTGACCTGCAAGCCCAGATTGGCAATCGCCTGGTCTGATAGAATAATCTGCTCGGAAGCTGCGTTTTTCTTATCGCTTGCTTTGGTTGAAGCAGTAGAAACGTTATCCGATCTGGCGGTTTTGTTTTGTTCTAAAAGCGGCAACCAATTGTCACGCGTGAAATAGCCGGTAGCAATCAATATCGCAACGATCCCGATTGCCAGAATGGGTTTCACTATTTGAAGAAGTTTCTTCATGATTGTTCCTTTTCAGGTAAGGGAGGGACAGGAGCTAAAGGCCACTGATCTTCCAGCATCAGTCCTGCAATTTCGCTGGCAGCCAGCCACATCTCGCTCATGGAGCGAATCAATTCCAGATTGGCTTCAGCTACAGATCGTTGTGCTTCCAGTACACGTAGGTACTCAAACTGTCCTCCCTGGTATGCTACCATTGAAAGTTCATAAGTTCGTTGAGCCTTCGGCAAGATTGAAACCTGGTAACGTTCAGCCCGTTCCCGTGCGGAAGCATAAGCTGAATAAGCGATCGCAAGTTGATCCATCAGTTCATTCTGTACACGCTCCGTTTGGTTCATTGCCACATTGATATTTGTTTCGGCAGACAATATGTTTCCCTGATTTTTGTTCCAAAGCGGGAGAGGAACACTAAAACCGATGTCCCAGTCATCGGACCGGTTCTGGCTCTGGCGAGTGTATCCCGTACCCACAGTAATATTGGGGATTGGTTCCACCTTGGCTCGTTGCAAGATCAAGCGGGCATGCTCAACTCCAATTTGTGCTGATCTGATTTCAGGGTGGATACTGAGCACGTAAGTGCTGACCTGATCCAGATTATAATCCTCTAGAGCAAGATCGAGTTCACCTGAAAGATGCTTAATAGGCATGTCCTGAATACCAACACTGGCAGCCAGTTTTCGATACGCCCCTGGCAACGCCTTTCTCGTCGCATCCAGGTCTGCACGATAACGTTCCAAATCAACTTCGAGTTGTATGACATCCAGCTCGGCTGCTTCTTTAGCTTTAACCAGAGCTTTTGAATTATTGACCGATTGCTCTGCAAGCTTTACCAGGTTCGAAAGGATATCTGACCGTTTTTGAAGAGTTAAGGCTTCGAAGTACGCTTGCCGTACTTTCGTAAAGACCTGAAAGCGTTCCGTCATCAAGTTGAGCGAGGCCTGATCCACCCTTTTGAGTGCGGCTGCCTGATCCAAATCCAGTTTGTTGGCTGTGACAAATTCCTGGCCCGCATACGCCGTCCAAATCCCCCCTGGACCGGTCCGGTCACTGATCTCATTACCTGTCACGCTCACAGTCGGGTTCGGATACAATCCAGCCTGAATAGCCCGGCCTCGAGCTGTTTCGATTGCCCAGGATACCTCTGCCAGACGAGGATTACTATCAAGAGTCAGGTCAATCAACTCTGGAAGACCAAGCGTTTGTGTCTCCGTTGGTTTGCTGACCTGAGATGATGTGTCTGTGAGGTTGATTTGTACTAATTCATCGTTTGGGTTCTTCAAATCAGGGTTGATATGTCTGACCTGATGAATGGTTGCTTCCTGGGGAATTTCCCGTTCGGAAGTCGCGTCAGAAATCATTGCTTTACCAGTCGAATATGAGGAGCTGGCACAACTTTCCGTGAACAGACCAATCCCAAGCAGAACCGCAGTAAGTAACGGGCGCATAAAGACCTCCTTCGCATCATGCGAAGATTTGAAAAAATGAACAGAGAGATAGTCCGACCATAAACAAAGGGTCGAATCGACAGAATTCTCCGCAAATCATTCAGGATTTGTCCTGAGAAGAATCGCGAAATTAGTCAACGCCAAAAGCAGAGAGCAGGACGTACCAACCTAATTTTGTGATACTGTCTGCGAAGAGTTCTATGCTTATATTAAATAAGCATGGTGGCGGACAAAGAGCGGGGAACCAGAATCAGGGGGCGCGCAGTCAAATACCGATCGTTCGGTTTCTGTGAGTTGCGGAAATTCAAAAGATGAATTGCATCCGATGATGTCCCATTGAAACAGGACTTTGATTTCCGTCTTAAGAGTTGAACGCGTACCTGAGATCACATCAATACTATTAAGATAGATCGCAGAGGAATCGTGATCAGATGAACTAGTAAACTGTGGAAAGCCCTGATTTTCAGAGCTCTTATGGTGGTCATCCTGGTGGCTGTGTTTATCAGCCTCATAGTGATGAACGTGGCCGTGAGAGTCATCAATGGATGATTTATTCAGATGAATATGCGCGCGTAAATCATGCCCTGCAGGCAGGTTGCTTCCATGAGAGTGGCCGAAGGCAACTGACTGGGTCAGCAGCATCTGACCTGCCCCCACGAACGGTACCAGTTGTTATGTTACAGTTCCTAAGTGGTTATCAGTATCCTTGTTTGCCAGCTGTAGCGTAGCGGAAGCTGGCAAACAAGGGGCGATTGCCTCCGGGGCAGGTGGTAGATAGCCCAGCGAACTATGCGGCCTGATCGTATTGTATTCCCTTCTCCAGCGTTCGATCAACACTTTTGCCTCCAGCAGTGTGTCAAAGATTTCGCCATTCAACAGCTGATCCCGCAAGGTTCCATTGAATGATTCTACATATCCATTCTCCCACGGACTTCCCGGTTCAATAAACAGGGTCTTCACATCCCCGCGTTCAAGCCACTTCCGCACTTTCTTTGCCGTGAACTCGGCTCCGTTGTCACTGCGAATGTAATTCGGGGTCCCACGCTGAATGAACAGGTCGCTGAGTCGCTCCAGGACGTCTTCACTGTTGAGTCTGCGAGCGACATCAATCGACAGGCACTCTCGACTGTATTCATCCATGATCACCAGCATCCGAAAACTCCTGCCATCAGATGTCCGGTCCTGCACGAAGTCATAGCTCCAGACATGGTCTTTGTAACCGGGACGCAGTCGAACACAGGAACCATCATTCAACCACAGTCGTCTCCGTTTGGGCTGTTTCTTTGGGACTTTCAGTCCTTCCCGTCTCCAGAGTCGTTCAATTCGTTTGTGATTCACTTTCCAGCCTTCCAGAAGAAGCATCCCCCAGATTGTCCGATATCCATAACGGCCATACTGTGTTGCCAGTTCAATCATTCGTTTCACCAGGCGTGGTTCATCATCTGGCAGATAAGGCTCCCGTCGTTGAGTGGAACGAGGTTGCCCCAGCACGCGGCAGGCCCGGCGTTCAGAAACGATCTCAGGTCCCAAAGTATTACGAACGTAAGTCACAGCCTGACATCGCTTGACCGGGCTCAATAGTTTCCCGAGGCGGCTTCCTTCAAGATCGCCTTATCCAGTTCCGCATCTGCCAGTAGCCGCTTTAAGCGTGCATTTTCCTTTTCCAGGTCTTTGAGTCGTTTGGCCTGGTCGGTACGGATTCCACCGTATTCCTTACGCCAGCGGTAATAAGTCTGATCGGTGATTCCAAGTTGTTTGCAGACCAGGCCAATCGTCTTGCCACGAGCCAGTTCGACCTCCGCTTCACGAAGCTTCTGAATAA
>NZ_CAXAVM010000077.1:0-32678 GCF_963972345.1 uncultured Gimesia sp.
TTCATCATTAACGATGAAAACGCGACCACTGAAAACGTACTCGACCTGATCAACCTGGCACAGAATACCGTCGCAGAAAAGTTTGGTGTGGATCTCGAACTGGAGATTGAACTCTGGTAAATCCGGAATTCAGATCATCTGCCTCAATTCAGTCTCCTGCGAAACGACAGCGAAACGGCTACTTGCCGCCGATACAGTAGAGATGCTGAAACGTTCTGATGAAGACCTGTCCGTCAGAGAACGCCGGCGTGGAATTACTCTGTTCTTTCAGTGGGTTTTCAGCGACTTTTTCCAATCCTGCCGGACTGGGTTTCAACACGTGAGTCGTTCCATTCTGGTCGGTGACATACAGTCGATCAGCGGCTAAGACAATGGAACCCCAGCAGGCGGCACCCCCCGATCGCTCCTGCCAGACGATTTCTCCGGTAGCAGGATTCAGGCATTGAAACAGATTGGGTCCGGCATTGGCCATGAAGAGATGGTCGTTGGTAAAGACGCCGGTGGAAATCCGCTGCGGATTTGGTTCTTTCTGCCACAATCGCTGAGAGTCGGTAATATTTCCGCTGCCCTGCATCCGGAAACCGATCGCGGGACCATTAAAACCGCCCATGGCCACACAAATCCCGTTTGCCAGCACGGGAGAGGTATAAGCGAGGTCCCCTTTCTTGCCGTGCAAACCTTCACAACTCCAGATGATCTTCCCGGACGCGGGGTCGTATGCATTCACGCGGAGTGACATGCTGCAGATGATAAGCGTCTGCCCGTTCACATTGGTAATCACGGGAGTACTCCAGGACCCCATATACTTTTTCTGATCATTGTACTGTCCATCGCCGACGACGGGCTCGTCTGTTTCCCAGAGCGTTTTCCCGCTTTCCAGATCGAGGGCAGTCATGAAAACCCGTTTGCCCGGGCCGCAGTGAAGAATGATCTTGCCAGCGTGCAGGACCGGCGACGCACCGTAGCCCCAGATGTGTTTGAATTCACCCAGGTTGCGATTCCAGAGTTCTTTCCCCTCAAAATCATAACAGTACAAACCGGCTGAAGAATGCCAGACGACCACCCGCTGGCCATCGGCGGCAGGAGTCGAACCACAATAGTTACTGGTCTTATGGGTGGGCATGACTTTGTCATAGTTTACGGTGCGCACCCAGAGCTGCTTTCCGCTTGTTCTGTCGAAACAGTACAGGCTGCGTTTGCGTCCTTCGTTTTCAGCACAGGTGATGAAGACTTTGCCGTTCGAAACGATGGGGCTGCTGGTTCCCGGAGCAGGCAGGGGTGCTTTCCAGAGAATATTTTCCTGCGCACTCCAAGTGAGCGGGACTTCGGTTTCCTGAGAGATGCCATTTCCCAGCGGACCCCTAAAGGCGGGCCAGTCTTCCGCGCGCAGTTGCCCTGTGGAGAGGATGAGACACATCGAGAACACACAACAGAGAACATCGAATCGTTTAACCATGTGAGCGCCTCATCAAAAAAAATGAAACCGAATTTGATAACAGTCAGCTAAGCAATGACGTCGTGGATCACATGGCCATGCACGTCCGTCAGACGCATGTCGCGACCTCCAAAACGGAATGTGGATTTTGTATGTTTCAGCCCCAGCAGGTGCAGCATGGTGGCATGAATGTCATGAATTTCCACTCGGTTTTCGACGACTTTGTAGCCCCAGTCATCAGTGGCGCCATAAGTCATGCCCCCCTTAATGCCACCGCCGGCCATCCACATGGTAAACCCGAACGGATTGTGATCCCGCCCGTTCGTACCCTGCGCGAAGGGGGTTCTGCCGAACTCGCCTCCCCAGATGACCAGGGTTGATTCCAGCAGTCCGCGCTGTTTCAGATCTTTCAGGAGGCCGGCAATGGGCTGATCGACAGCGCGGGCATTATTTTCATGATCCCGTTTCAGATTACTGTGCTGATCCCAGCGATCCCCTTTGACATTCGGGCATGTCAGCTCCACGAAGCGGACTCCGCGTTCGACCAGGCGGCGGGCCAGCAGGCATTCCGCACCATAAGTCCGCGTGGGCTCATACTCGGAATTGAATCCATACAGATCCAGAGTGGCTTTGCTTTCCTTGTTGAATGTCATCAGGTCGGGGATCGCCATCTGCATTTTATAAGCGAGTTCATAATTGGAAATCGCGGATTCTATTTCATCATGAACGCCGGTCTGCTGCTGTTTGAGCAGATCCAGTTGCTGCATCAGTTTGAGCTTCCGGACCTGAGTCTGGCTGGATTTTTCCTGGCGCTCCACATTGGCAATGCCACTGCCTCCCGGTTTGAAAACAGAACCTTGAAAGCTGGCAGGGAGAAATCCGCTGTTAAAGCAGTCGAGCCCTCCGGGAGGAATCAGTCCGCCATTAATTACCACAAAACCGGGCAGGTCCTGGCACTCGCTGCCCAGTCCATAATTTACCCAGGCACCCATACTGGGCCGTCCCTGCAGTCCGCTGCCTGTGTGCAGGAAGTAATTGGCAAACGTGTGCTCCGGGAACTGGGAGACAACAGAGCGAATGATGGCCATGTCATCAATACAGGAACCGATCTGCGGAAAGAGATCGCTGACCGGGATGCCACTCTCGCCGTAAGGTTTAAACTTCCAGGGACTTTCCAGTACTTTTCCGACGTTATCAAACTGGGTGGCTTCGACTTTGAAAAAGTCGCCGGGACTTTTTCCATTAAACCTGGATAGCATGGGTTTCGGGTCGAAGGTGTCAACCTGCGAAGGCCCGCCATCCATGTACAGGAAAATCACATTTTTTGCCTTGGGGGGGAAATGTGTTTTTCCAGTCGATTCACTGGCGAAGCCGCGATCCTGCAGCAGGGCCGTGAGCGCGGCTGCACCGAAACCGTTCGCGCACTGCCTGAGAATCTCTCTTCGCGTATACTGCTGTCGGAACTTTCCACAGTGCATGCTGGCGGCTTTCTGAATCTTAAAAAATGTAGATAAACTCTTTGAGATTGAAGATCACGTGTCCCAGTTCTGACCAGATTCGGGCTTGATCGGTCTCTGAAGAATTGGAATTCGTCTGTTGTTCAATAAATTCTCGGGCTGTCTGCAGTTCTTCAGAAGTGGGAAGTCGGCCCAGTGCCGATTCATACATCCAGCGAATCCGGTCTTCGTTTGTCTGTAAACCCGATTCCGTCAGAACGCGTTTTCCCCACAGTTCTGCCTGTTGAATCACGAAGGGATCGTTCATCATGATTAAGGCTTGCGCGGGAACATTGGAAACATTACGGCGGCCCATTGTGCTGAAAGGGCTGGGAGTATCGTAGGCCAGCATCATGGGGGAGAGGAAGTTGCGTCGGACCTGAATATAAATCGAGCGTCTGCCTGCTCCATCCAGAGGGCCATTCACGGGAGGTTTGCCACGACCATCCATAAATTTTGTCAGATGAACGGGAATGGAAGGCCCATACAGGGTTGTGTCCAGTCGACCCGAGATCTGCAGCAGGGCATCGCGGATGGCTTCCCCTTCCAGGCGTTTCAAAGGCATTTTGTAGAGCAGGATATTGTCGGGATCAATGTCTGCGGCATCCTGTGTGGTGGTGCTTGACTGTTGATAGGTCTGCGTCAGCACCATGTATTTAATTATCTGTTTGAGAGATTGACCCTCTTCAACAAACTTCAGCGCGAGGAAATCGAGCAGTTCGGGATGTGAAGGTCGTTCGCCCAGTACGCCGAAATTATCAACGCTGGGAACAATGCCGCGACCGAACAGATGAGCCCAGATACGATTCACGATCACGCGATGGGTCAATGGATTCGCAGGATCATTGATGGCCTGAGCCAGTTGCAGACGTCCGCTGCCTGTCTCGTTCCCGGGTGAGTCTCCGCCCAGGGCTTCCAGGAATCGTCGTGGCACCACCGGGCCCGGATTCTGATGGCTGCCTCGAATCAGGACATGATCGTTCTCCGCATTACCATCCATGATGGCCATCGCGGTTTGCGAAGTGGTCTGAATCGACTTTTTCAGTCCTTCGCGCTGCTGCTGCCAGGTATCGATTTCCGCTTTGAGCTGTTGTCGTGCCGGACTCTGTGGCTCTGAAAACAGATCAGGGTGAGTCAGGACCCAGTTGACCAGGGCCACAGACCGTGAACTCGGGGCCGACTTGCCTGACACAAACTCATTAAAAGCGGTCTGCAGCGCAAGCGGAACTTCAGCTCCCGCCAGATTGACTTTGACCAGGTCGGCTTCCGGAAAAGTTGCGGCATGCTTGATCTGGTACACTTCCAGCGGAGACTGATCAATGGGAGTGAATTCGAGATGGACGCGATGTCCTTTGTAACGGGACAGATCGTGGGTCACCCAGAGCGGTTTGCCATCGGGACTGGCTTGAACCTTTTTGAGTGTAGAACCATGCAGAGGTCCAAACAGCAGTCGATGAGAATCGACGCAAGCGTAAACCCAGCAGTTCCCTTTCACTCGATAATTGACCGCTCCCTGGACTTCGAATGTGGGAGTACGGAGTGTCCTGCCGGCGCGGGGGTAGGTTCGCAGTTTGTTTTTCTGATTCAATTGGGGGGAGGGAGTATCAACCAGTTCATTCCAGAGCGGGTCCCGCCGGGCTGCTCCTTCAGTCTGCGCAAACAGATTCAGCGGGGCACTCGACGGATCCAGCACCAGGGTACCAGGCTCCCGCGCTGACAGACCAAATGTAAAACCATCCGTGATGAAATCTTCGGGAGTGCACCAGGCATAGTCGATGATGATCCGCGCATCCTCTCTGCCGGACTGTTTGTGAGCAGGTGTTGAAGAAGGAGAGAGCGAAGATTCCGTTTCAGATTCGGGCATAAAACGGAGTGACATCAACTGGCTTTGATCCTGATTTGACTGCAGAAAGTTGATCCAGCTATTCAGGATTACCGGCGAAAGATTTCCCCGGGCAGCTTTCTGTTGCACTTCCACAGCCAGGGCGGCAGTATTCTTTGCGGGGTTCTGGCCTACGAGCGTTTGGGCTTCGGAGTAGTATTTCGAGAAGTTCTGGATGCCTTCCCTGAATGCAGACTTGATGATGGGTTTGAGAGCTTCCTGCTGCCGTTGATCGAGTTGTTCTACCTGTTTCGCGATTTTCTGATTATGTGTAATTGATTCGAATCTAACCTGGTGATAATTACTGCTCTGCAGATATCCATACAGGGCGTAGTAGTCCTTTGTGGAAATCGCATCGAATTTGTGATCGTGGCAGCGGGCACAGGAAACCGTCATGCCCAGAAACGATTTGGTCATCACGTCAATTGCATTATCGAAGCGATCGGTTTCGTCTTTACGAATATCGACGGGAGAATGCACCCATTCGCCCAGGTACCAGAAAGCGGTGGCCAGTACAGATTCATTAAACTGAGTTTCCGGATTGAGTCGAGGCTGCTTGAGGAGATCGCCGGCGATGTGTTCTGTGACAAACTGGTCGTAAGGCAGATCCGCATTCAGGGCGCGGATGACATAGTCACGATACTGATAGGCGTTGGGGGCATCGTTGTCGAACTCGTGGCCCCGGGATTCCGCATAACGCATCAGGTCGAGCCAGTGGCGTGCCCAGCGTTCCCCAAAGCGGGGGGATGCCAGCAACTGGTCGACCACTTTTTCCGTCGCATTCGGAGATGAATCAGCCAGGTAATGTTGAATCTGCCCGGGAGTGGGAGGCAGTCCTGTTAAGTCAAACGCGAGACGACGGAGAATCGTTCGCTTGTCAGCAGGTTCACTCGGATGCAGGTTTTTTTCTTCCAGCTTTGCCAGGATGAACTGATCGACGGGATGGTTCGATCTGTTTTTCTGTTTGACGAGGGGCGGAGTGACCTCTTTTACGGGTTGCCAGGCCCAGTGGTCCTGTTTGCGTTGCTGCAGATCAAATGTTTTGGCAGTTTCTGAGGCGGCAGGAGCTTTTTCATCGGGCCAGGGAAGTCCCATTTCCACCCAGCGGGATAAGGCAGCGATCTGCTCGGCTTTCAATCGCGTATCGGGGGGCATTTCATACGATTCATAGCGGACCGCCTGCAGCAGCAGACTGTCGTGCGGTTGTTTCAACTCAGCCGCCGGGCCCGAGTCGCCTCCTTTCAGAAGCAGCGAACGGGAATCCAGCCTTAATCCCCCTTCCAGTCGTGTGGCTTGTCCGCTGTGACATTCGTAACAATGTTCGGCAAGTAAGGGGCGGATCGATTTTTCAAAGAATTCGAGTTGCTCGCTCGTAAAGCGGGGGTTTGCACTGTCTTTGAGGTTTGTCTTTTCAGCAGAGTCCGAAAAACGACTCAAGCCGATGAGGAGTAATACCAGAAATGTGGTCCGAATAAACTGCTTCATGCGCCGGCTTCTCTTACGATGTTCAGGTAATGATCTGGCTGAAGCCTGTCGAGACACTGTGGTATACGAAGCATCTCACTTCAATGGAGGGAATAATCTTGAAAGAGCGTACTTTTCTATTCTAACGTGAATCCAGACAGCGATTCAAGTTTTATCTGTCGTCCTGTGCCAGTAGATCGGATTCGAGGCAGATATTTCAGATGAGCTCTGCTAACGGTCTGGCGTGATCTTCGACCAGGTATTGCGGGCGTCCACTGAAATCTTCTACGGTGGTATGCTCTGTCTCAATTCCCAGGTTATGATAAAGGGTGGCAAACAGTTCGGGGAATGTGACCGGACGGTCGACGGCTTCGCCACCCAGTCTGTCCGTCGCACCGATAACCTGGCCGGTTTTCATGCCACCACCAAACAGAATCGCTGAATTGACCCGGGGCCAGTGATCGCGGCCGACCTGTGTACTGATTTTCGGGGTGCGTCCGAATTCACCCCAGATGGCTACCGTACAATCCTGATCCAGTCCGCGCTGATGCAGATCTTCCAAGAGCGCACTGACGCATTGATCAAAGATGGGAAAGTCTTCTGCTTCACGCTTGAAGATCGAATTGTTCTTGCCGCCGTGCCAGTCCCATTTACTGTAATTAAGTGTGACCACACGGGCTCCTGCTTCAATCAATCGACGTGCCACCAGCATGCTTTGCGGGACGCGGGGGGCACCGTTACTGTCAATGAATTTCGTCGGATCGCCGGTGCCATAACGTTCCACGGTTCGGGGATCTTCCTGCGACAGATCCAGGGCTTCTGCCAGTTGCGAGGAAGTGAGTACACCCATGGCCTGCTCGGTGAACGTGTCCAGTCCCGTCATCATGCCCGAGGCATCTGCTTCGCGTTTGAAGTTATCAATACTCTGCAGGAGTTGTTTACGGTCTGCCAGTCGTTCGAGCGAAATCCCGTTCAGAACCATATCATGGCGGGTCGGTCCCATAGGTCGAAAGGGAGATTGTGACAAGCCCAGGAAACCCGGTCCCGGTTCGTTGTAGGGACCGTGAGTGCAGGGGTAGCACAGGCTGATAAAGGGCGGTGCCGACTGGACGTGGGGGCCTTGCAGCTTTGCCACGGTGGAGCCAAATTGAGGCCAGCCCCCCTGTGGTGTCGGTTTGCGCGGGTCATGTCCGTTGAAGCATTGAATGGCATCGTGACCACTTTGCGAACCGACGATCGAACGGATCAGAACCATCTTATCCATCGATTGTGCCAGTCGCGGGAAGGCTTCACAGATTTCGATCCCGGGAACATTCGTAGCGATGGGCCTCCAGGGACCGGCAATCTCTTGGGGAGCTTCCGGTTTGAGATCGATCATATCCTGGTGGGGTGGGCCACCTACCAGATAGATCATGATGACTGATTTTTGTCGTTTGTTCCGTGTGTTTCCCGCGTCAGCCTGCAGCAGGCGGGGGAGAGTCAGTCCCGACAGACCCAGGCTGCCGATCTGAAGAAAATTACGCCGTGATAGCCGATCACAGAAAGATCCGTCACCCTGATCCGATCCCAGGATAGTCAACATACTGTTCTCTCCCGCAAAAGCCCGATTCGTTTAGAGCTGGTTCGAGAACGATTGTATCAACTTGTGTTTATGTGTTCCAGAGGAGTCGGCGCGGTTCCCGGAATTATTTTCGGGCTCGTTCCCGCAGTTCGGGCAGGACAGTTCTGATGCCATTGGCGCCCAAAGAAGCGATGGAGCCGATATTCACAAAGCGATAGCCTTCATCGATGGCCTGTCGGCACCGGTCCAGGTCGCCGAAGGTGATTCCTGCAGGTTTGTTGGCTTTGGCGACCCGTTTGGGGAAGTCAGCCAGTAATTTTTGCAGTTCCGGGTGTTGGAGTTGTCCGATAACGCCCAGTGAGGCAGACAGGTCCATCGGGCCGGCGAAGACGACATCAATGCCTTCTACCGCGGCGATGGCTTCGATATTTTCGATACCTTCCGGGGATTCGATCTGGGCGACGATCGCGGTTTCCTCATTAGCGTAGGGCAGGTAATCGTCGAAGGAGTAATCGAGGAACATCACCCAGTCGGGCGAAACTCCCCGTGTTCCTTCCGGAGGATATTTGGCGTATTGCACAGCCAGTCTGGCTTCTTCCGCATTATTGATTTGCGGAACCATGATGGTGTTGGCTCCGATATCCAGTGCTTTCTTGATATACATCGGATCCAGGCCCGGAACGCGGATCATGGGCATGCAACCCTGTCGGCGGGCAATCAGCGGAAGATTCTTGACTTCGTTAACGCCATAAGGCCGGTGTTCGAGGTCAATCCATAAAAAATCGACCCCCGTATCGACAGACAGTTTCGCCAGAATTTCGGAAGCGTCGGGCATACCCACTCCCAAAGCGACATCTCCCCGGGCAGTCAGAGTTTTTATTTTATTTTCAAACATCAGCAGATCCAAAACAAAGATGAAATTGAAAGGCATCAGACGCCGGGGCGAACACCAAATATCATAAGCGGAAAAACAGCAACGGCATACCCTGAGAGAGTACGCCGTTGCTGAAATATTCTGATTTGTTTCCCACTTCGTCTGCAGGAATTCCCGTCGAGTGATTAACGGCTGATGTAATACATGGCCGGGTCGTCGATGATCCATTCCGTGGACCAGGTGCGTCCATTATCCTGATTACAGACATTGAAAAATGCAGTATGGAAAGACTGAATCTGCGTTCCGTAAGGATAATGGGAAGCGAAGCGGTCAGCCTGGGTCAGGGGCTCCACGCCTGGCTTGGCGTAATAATGAGTGCGTCCATCGGGAGTGAATGACATGCCCAGAGTCCACCAGCCGGTCTGCTTGATTTCAGGGCCGATGAAATCCTGCCCGGAGCTGTCTGCCCGGACTACGAACATGGCTGAATCTTCTCCATTGGGGCTGTCGGTTTTGCTGTTAAACTGAATGAACATCCCCAGGTAGATGGTTTCAATTTTGGTCGAAGGGCTGCTGCGGAAAAATCGTCTCCGTGAACTGGAACCGGATTTCATGGGAGCCTTGACAGCAGCACGAAAACCGAAAGAAGTACCGGTTTTATCTTCCCATTCTTCAAAGGGGGGAAGGTAGACGCGAGTCACCACGCTGGGAGAGTAGGCAACAGAGACCATGCTTCCGGTCATGATCAGATCGTCCTGATTGGAACTGCGGCTGCCATGTCCGGGAACACCTGTGTGCAGTGATTTCAGCAGCAGCGAACTCTTGCTGCCCGGCAGCCCTCCCTCTGGTGTGGGAACGCGTTGAACGACATCTGGCTGGCCTCGTTTTGCGCTTTCTGTCCAGACGCCGTTAGTAGACTGTCCGAGCGGATAGCGGGTATCTTTATCAACGTTGGTACTGCTTTTGGGGAGGTTGGTAATGTATTCCCAGGATTCATCTTCGAAATCGTCCCAGGAGCCATCAATGCGGGTCCCGGTGCCAGGAATCACCTGCGCTTTTGCTTCGCCGCCGGCGATCAGAATAGTGGTTCCTGCAAACAGAGCCAGACAGTGTCTGGAGAGAAGATGTTTCCATGAGAAAAACATGTGATTTGGTTCCTGGCAACGAGATAAATGAGAGAGAAAAAGTATCAGTGTTCCGACGCCTGGCTGATTCCTGCCTGAATTGTCTGTTCACTTTGAACTTCAGGGGAAAGCTACTTTTCCGCAGTTGTGCTATTACTGGAATTATCGGACGGATCGATAGAAATGGTTCAAACGTGCGTTGGTGAATATATTTTACGTAAGTCATTTACTGGCTATTGGTTTGAGATATAAAACCTTCCGCATGCCCGGAAGAGAATCAACGAAAATAACACATGGTGAGCCTATAGACTTCGCAGCTTGTATATTTTGACTGAACGATAAAGATTCCGGTATTACTTACTTGAAATGAGCGTGCAGAATTGGATTTCGAAAATGGAATCGCTAAGATAGCGGTTTGCTTTTCAAACCAGCCCTGAATGATCTCAAGCAGGCTGATTTTTAATCGAAAAAACACTTGAGAGGGCTTGGCGCGAGCCCTCCCGCAAACGTGACGATTGTTCGGAATTTCGAGAACGTAATGACTGATCCCCATGTCTCTGAGCAGGAAGCTGTTCCACAGAGTGTAGTTGATACCAGACAGGAAGAGTTGATCCTGGTACTGGATTTTGGTTCCCAGACCGCGCAGCTGATTACCAGACGCGTACGTGAACAAAACGTATTCAGTCAGCTGGCCCGTCCCGATCTGTCAGCAGAACGCATTCGCGAGTTGAATCCGAAAGGGATTATCCTCTCCGGTGGTCCCGCCAGCGTTTACGGTGAAGATTCACCCCAGCCTGACCCGGAAATCTTTAACCTGGGAATTCCCATTCTGGGGATCTGCTATGGCATGCAACTGGTCTGTGCTTCGCAGGGCTGTGATGTCAAAGGCGGAGAATCACGCGAATTCGGACGCACTCCCAGCACGGTACTCGATCATTCCAACCTGTTTTCAGGCGTCCCCACCAATTTTATCGCCTGGATGAGCCATGGCGATCAGGTTCAGAATTTAAGCGAACATTTTGAATCCCTGGCGTCTACCGAAACCTGTCAGTTCGCCGCCGTCAAACACCACACTAAACCATTTTTCGGCCTGCAGTTTCACCCGGAAGTCACGCATACCGAATTTGGCGGTCTACTGCTCTCTAATTTCGTCCAGAAGGTATGTGGCTGCAAAGGGACCTGGAAGATTTCCAATCTGATCGAACAGGAAATCGAAACGATCCGGGAACGCGTGGGAGATAAGCAGGTGATCTGCGGTTTATCAGGGGGAGTTGATTCCTCGGTCGTCGCCGCTCTGTTGTATCGTGCGATCGGTTCTCAACTCTCGTGTATCTTTGTAGATAACGGGCTGTTGCGTAAAGGGGAAGCAGACGAGGTAGAACATCGCTTCGGTGAGCACTTCAAGACCGACCTGCACGTGGTGGATGCCAGGGATCTGTTTCTTTCCGAACTGAAAGGGGTCATCGATCCACAAGAGAAACGGAAGATTATCGGGCGGCTGTTTATTGAGGTCTTTCAGAAGGAAGCGGTATCGATTCAAAATGCGAAATTTCTGGCACAGGGCACACTGTATCCGGATGTCATTGAATCCGGAGCCAACGTGGATGGCCCCGCGGCGACGATCAAATCTCATCATAATGTCGGGGGTTTACCTGAAAAGCTGGGTTTTGAACTGATCGAACCCCTGCGGGAATTATTCAAAGACGAAGTCCGCCAGATGGGCCATGAACTCGGGTTGCCGGATGAGCTGATTTATCGTCATCCCTTCCCCGGTCCCGGACTGGCAGTCCGCTGCCTGGGGGAAGTCACCGAAGAACGCTTGAAAGTACTGCGTGAAGCAGACCTGATTGTGATTGAAGAATTACACAAAGCGAACCTGTATCGTAAAACGAAACAGGCGTTTGCCGTCCTGCTGCCGATTCGGTCGGTAGGCGTCATGGGAGATGGTCGCACTTATGAAGATGTGGCCGCCATTCGAGCTGTCGAAACAGATGACTTCATGACGGCGAACTGGTCCCCACTGCCTCATGAGGTTCTGGAAAGAATGTCGACTCGGATTACCAACAACGTTCGCGGCATCAATCGTGTCGTGTATGATGTGAGCTCCAAGCCTCCCAGCACGATTGAATGGGAATAATTTTCCTTTCCCCGCACTTTCTTCACGGGTTCTCAAACGAACTGACGTAGAAGATACAGCTGTGCTCTGAAGTTCAGCAAATCAACGGATCTGGACTTGATTTCCCTACTGATCAGGCTATGGTAGAACGTATTCGTTAATGTTCTTTAATATAGTCAGGCTGGCCGTTCGGACGTTGTCATTGAGTACTTCGCCTGATCAGATTTCGAGAATCGACTGATCGAAGTCGCGGCTACCTCCCACCTGATGAGTACCCTTGCTGAAAGAGAAAGTCGGATTATGCGTTCGGTTTCGAAGAGACGTCTGTTCTGTCTGGCCACAGGCTGTTTATCACTCCTGCTGTTGGTAAGCGGGGGTTATTTTTCACCGGCTACTGCACAGAAGCCATTGGCTGATGAAGGTGATCTGGCCAAGCGTCTCAAGCGTATTCCCGCGACGTCGCCGGAAGACAGTCTGAAAGGATTCGAACTGGAACGAGGATTCAAGCTGGAACTGGTTGCTGCGGAACCAGATGTGATGGATCCCGTCGATGCCTGTTTTGATGAAAACGGTCAGATGTTTGTGGCAGAGATGCGCGGCTACCCGTATCTTCCAGAACAGCGTCCCGATTATATTCCCGGCCCCGTTCGCAAAAATGCCGGCGTGATTCGCCTGTTAAAAGATACGACCGGCGATGGCAAAATGGATCAGAGTTTTGTCTTTGCCGATACGATTACCTGGCCGACTTCGGTCTGTTGTTATGATGGCGGCGTGTATGTGATTGCCCCTCCGAATATCTATTATTTCAAAGATACGGACGGAGATCACAAAGCGGATATCCGCGAGACCGTCTTTACTGGCCTGAAGACAAATAATGTGCAGGGACTGGCAAATAATCTGAAATGGAGCCTGGATAACCACATTTATTTTGCGGGGGGTACCAATGGTGGTTCGATTCTCAAAGACGGCAAAGAAGTAATTCCTAACGGTCGCCGCGATCTGAAACTGAACCCGAAAACCCGGGAACTGGAGACTGTTTCTGGTGGTTCGCAGTTCGGACACTCGATGGATGACTGGGGCAATCGATTTGTCTGCAGCAACAGCAATCATATTCAACACGTGGTCTATCCCAGTCATTATCTGAAGCGAAATGAATATCTGGCGGTTCCCGGAGTTCTGCGAACGGCGGCACGGAAGGGAGCGGCCGCGCCTGTGTATCGCCGGAGCCCACCCGAACCGTACCGTGTTGTTCGTACGGCGCGACGGGCAGCCGATCCCGATTTTCGAAAACGACTTTCCCCCACCGAACTGGTCGCCACTGGTTTCTTTACCTCGGCAACCGGTGTCACCATTTATCGGGGTAGTGCCTATCCTGAAGAATATCAGGGGAATGCGTTTATCGGGGATGTGGGAGGAAACCTGATTCATCGCAAGACGATGGATGAGAATGGGGCTACCTATGTGGCAACCCGCGCGGACGAGCAGACCGAATTCATCACTTCCGACGATAACTGGTTTCGTCCCGTCAACTTTGTGAATGCCCCCGATGGCACACTCTGGGTGCTGGACATGTATCGTGAAACGATCGAACATCCGTTTTCGATTCCCGAAGATATCAAGCGCCATCTGGATCTCGAAAGTGGACATGATCGCGGACGGATTTACCGTCTGGTTCATCCGGAGGGAACCTCGTTTGAGGTACAGAAACTGGGCAAAATGCCAGTCGAACAACTGGTGCAGCAACTGGAATCCCCCAATGCCTGGAACAGGGAAACGGCACAGCGGCTGATCTGGGAACGACAGGATCAGACTGCCGTTCCTTACCTTGAGAAGCTGTTCGAAACATCAAAACAGCCACTGGCACGTCTGCACGCCTTGTGGACCCTGGACGGGTTAAACGCTTTGAATGCAGATCTGCTGTTAAAAGCTTTGAAAGATCCCAAAGCCGGGATACGGGAGCACGCGATTCGTCTGGCAGAAAAACAGGCACAGGAGAGTCCTGAACTCTCGAAAGCCGTTCTGTCGCTGACGTCTGATCCCGAGTATCGAGTCCAGCTGCAACTGGCGTTCTCACTCGGTGAATTTGATAACCAGGCGGCAATCACCGGCCTGACCAAACTGGTCGACTCTCCCCATTATGATGGAGACATGCAGGTGGCCGTCCTGACCTCTTCTGCTCAGATTGCCGGTCCGCTGGCGGTGAACTTCCTCAGGGCAGCAGGAGGAAAGCTGTCAGGCAGCAAGCGTTCCCTGGTGATTGAACTGTTACGGATCTCCGGGGCGAAAAAAGATACATCAGATGCCTTGGCCGTGTTGGAATTTGTCTCTGATGACTCTGTATCGCTGGGAGAAAAGCAACTGGTACTGGGCGCATTAGGCGAAGGCCTGGGTCGCCGTGGTGCCTCACTGGCCACGCTGCTGAAAGATGCGAATCTGGACCCTGCTGTCAAACAGCGTTTTGATAAAACCATTGCCGATGCGGTTGAGATGGTCACTGAGGAAGAGAAACCGGTCGCCGAGAGGGTCGCCGCCATTCGCCTGCTTGGTTTCTTCGATTTCAGTGTTTCTGGAGACGTGCTGGCTGAGGTGTTGAATCCCCGGTCGTCACCGAAAATTCAACTTGCTGCAGTCGAAGCGTTATCGCGGATGGACCACCCGGATGTCAGCGGGGCGCTGCTGGAAAACTGGTCTGCATTCAGTCCGGCTGTTCGAGCCGATGTCGTTGATGCCATGCTGGGATCGTCCGCGCGGATTGACCGGCTGCTGAAGGCGATCCAGGATAAGCAGGTCAAGCTGAATGAGCTCTCACGGGACAAAAAAGATCTGCTGACGAATCATCCGGACAAGGGGATTCGCCAGCGGGCCCAGAAGGTGGTGGGAAGCGAAGTCAACAGCGATCGTGCCAAGATCGTCCGCAGTTATGAAACCGCTCTGGAGCTGAAAGGAGACGTTTCCAACGGGAAGCAGGTCTATATGAAGAATTGTGCTGCCTGTCACAAGGTGGGAGACCAGGGACATAACGTCGGTCCCAACCTGGCGACGACGAAAAACAAGTCTGATAACGACCTGTTGATTGCGATCCTCGATCCGAGTCGTGAGGCACAGTCGAACTACAATGCCTACACGATTGTGACGGAGCAGGGGAAGTTGTACACAGGCATCATTGCCGCTGAAACAGCGACCAGCTACACCATTCGCCGTGCCGAAGGCAAGGAAGACATCATCTTAAGGAACAACATTGATACGCTGCTGTCCAATGGAGTTTCTCTGATGCCCAATGGTCTGGAAAAAGAGATCAGCCCACAGCAGATGGCTGACCTGCTGGAATTCATCAAAACTCTGGAAGCGCCTCCGGAAAAGTAGGCTCTCGCCTGAAATAAAAAACAGCCCTGTCAGTATCTCGCCGACAGGGCTGTTTTCGTTGCTTGCTATTTTTTCGTTTGAAATTTCCGGGGCTGGATTACCAGTCCATTCCCAGTGTGATCGATCCACCGAGCAGGCTCAGGTCACCCGATTCGCTGGCAGCTGATCCGGCACCACTCCACCACATGCCATCCCAGGCGGCTCGTACCCAGACCAGGGCTCCGGTCTGCAGCACAAAATCTGCCTGCATACCGATTTGGACTTCTGTAATACTTAATGATTTCTTGGAAGTAGTCTGCGCGGTGGCAGCGATGGGACCTGGTGTCTGGTCTTCAGCAGCGTACTTGGAATTACCCCAGAGTGCGGCATATTTTGCACTGGTGATAAAAGACAGGCTGGAAGTGCCTTTGGTGCGACGGTCGAACAATCCCAGGGGACGGCGTGCTTCACCAAACACAACGATACCATTACCGTCGAACCGGTGTCCGGCGTTGGATGAGACAGCAGCACCACTGGCGGTACCAACGGCACTGTATTGCTGGCTCACAGAAGCGTGACGGTAACCACCGCCGAACGTCGTCTGCCAGCGTTCAAAATTCAGTTCCTGGCTCAAATCCACATCAATGGTATAGAGCTTGATGTTGCTGGATGTCTGGATGAAATCGCCTGCCTGACCACCAGCGGCGATACCCCCGGTGGCGGTTTTGGTGGGCATGCCATTGAAAAAGATGAAGTTTTCTCCCGCAGTGGCACCGTTAGAGGAGTCATCTTCAAACTGGAACCAGCGAACTTGCGCACTGAGTCCTTCGTTATCAATCACGCCCAGGTTAATGCGGGGTGCAGACTGATAGTTGTAAGGAAAATCATTGGAAGTGGTGACCGTATTTGGGCCTGTCTGATCTTCAGTCAGAAATGCGGTGTCTGTATCAAATCCCGGTTTGACAAACACTGCTGCAGCACCGGCAACCAGTCCCAGCCGTTGATAGGTGGTGTCTTCCAGGTACGGATCTTCGACCCAGTCGCCCTGGGGATATTCTTCGAAAGGACCATAGTATTCTCCACCACCGACACCGCCGCCGTAATATTCGGTTGACGTGTACTGCCCGCCCTCTGGCATGGCAATCGGGGAGATATCTGATGTTCGCGGAGAAGACGGCGCGAAAGAGACGGCGTCGACTGCAGGCCCATCATAGTCCGAAGTATTTGAAATTCTGAAGACCCCTTCAGATTCATTTGATGGTTCGACTGGGAAATCTGACTGAGAATAAAGTATCTGCGTTGAAAAACAGCAGATTCCCGCAATCATCAAGCCAACGAATCCGTTCGTTCTCATAGCTTAATCTCTCCATTTCGATCCAGGTAGAATCTCACTAATTCAGCCGACCGAAAGATGCTAATTAAAAACTAACCTCTCCGACAAAGCACAATTTGTGATCTCAGAGCTTTTTTTGTCCATAAGTACAGAGGCCGCGGGGGTTCTGTAGATAACCCGCTGTCATAATTGATCGGCTTGCTTCGACCACAAAGACCATTAAAAACGGTATATCTTGAAAAAACAGTACGAGATTTCGCCGGAAAAGATTCAAACGTATAGTGGGATTCGTGGCCAAAATCAGTGAATTTTGAAGGGAATCCTGTACAGACAGGATCCTAAGTATAGAAAAATATTATAGTTATGATTACAAAAAAATATTGGGAAATGCTGCAGAGAGAAAGTCAATCATCGTTAGTTTTCAGAATGCCATTCGTCAGTTAAGTGAGAATTTCGGGTTGCCCCGGGAAAGAGCACCAGTTTCCGTCAGGGCAACGACCGTCAGGAAATTATCGTGAACGGAATTCTCAAAGGGCTTGCATGATTGTTATAAGTGGAATATCACCAGTTATAATTTACCTATTTTGTGCAATTTTCTTTGACATCGGTTCAGACGGGTTTTTAGCATCAAAGGCTGGAATTCTGTAGACAGTCAGGTTTTACATGGTCGCTGCAGGTATACGAATGTTTTGATTGTGTGTGCCTCCGCCAGAATTCATTGAGCTGAATCAATCAATTGACAACTAACAATACAACAGATTGGCATTGAAGTTTGTTCTGAAATGTGCGAAGCGGGGTGTGAATTCCTGCTCGATTTTCAGTAAAATGCCATGGCAAATTAGAGTTTATGGGAGACAGCAGATGTTACTGACATCTTGGGTTGAGTCGATGCGAGTTGCGTTCGAAAAAAGCCGCAAGGCAACTTTAAATCCTCGTCGCAGACTTCAGCTTAGAAGTGTTCCTTCCTCCGTCCGCCAGAAGGTTCAACGCCGCATCGCCATCGAGCAACTCGAAGATCGAACTCTTCTGACGTCGCTCATTATCAATCAGATCACGGCCGGTTTGGGTATGACGATTGATAATTCAGTATTGGATCCGGATGCCGACGGCGTCTCCAATTATGAATCGATCATCTTTGAAGACCTGACCATTGATGCGAGTTCAGGAGCTTCCGTTTCGATTGATCTCGACAATCTGACTTTCAACGATCCTTTTTCGATTCTGTTTGATAATGTCTCTGTCAACGCTGCCGCGGGGACAGGTATTGATATTGAATTGTCGAATCTGCTGGTGGACACGATCGCGATTGACAGTTCCACGATTACGGGTGGTATCGGAAATGCTTTCAACGTTGACCTGACCAATGTCATTCTCAATGAATTCAATATCGTCGATTCGACGCTTACCGGACAGTCCGGTGCAGGTATGACCGTGGCGATGAGCAATTCGACCATCGAAGAAACGTCGATCAGACGTTCTTCCATTGATGGCGTCTCGATTGATGTAACCAACGGTTCTACACTCCGACACACGACCCTGGCGGATAACACGATTGCCGGAAGTTCGGGTAATGACGGTGTGAGCGTCAACATCGTCGACTCAATTGCAGAAGAACTGCGGTTGACCAACAACAACAGCATCGAAGGGGTAAGCATCTCCGTCGATGATACAGCCGCCGGCGGCGCTGCGCTGCTGACCGAGTTGTTCATACATTCGAATATCATTACCGGAAATACGACTGGTGCCGGTATCAGCCTTGATTTGACCAATGTCGATCAGTTTGTCTCAATTACCGGCAACTCAATTACCTCCAACAGCGGACACGGGATCGTCTTCGATCAGACGGACGGCGACTTAAGTGGTGACGTTTCCGATAACATCATTGCCAACAACACCGGACACGGTATCTTCTTCACACCGTCAACAACCAATCCCACACCAACCGACGCAGCACCAGGCGTGCCCGCCTATGATGGTGTTCCCGGTTCCACAGACAAAATTGATTTCGCTGCACCAAGGAACGAAGTCCAGTTAATCTCTTTTGCAGGCATTCCCACCGGGGGGGACTTCACGATCTCCTATACGGGAGGGAACGGTGTTACTCAGACGACGGCTGGAATTCTGGCGACTGCGACCGCTTCACAGGTCAAAGCAGCTATGGTTGCCGCTTTCGGTGAAATAGGTGTTGGCGACATTCTGGTCAATGGTAACTTCCAGGACGGCTATGAAATTGAATTTGTCAATGCCGCAGGTGGCGTCAACATAAATCCGCTGACCGTGGATGTCAGTGGGTTCAACAGCACTCCCGCCGGTGTGACGATTACTCAAAATACCTCCGGGAATCAAAATGAAATCCAACACCTGGAAGTCACAGGTACTCCCTCATTTGGCTATTTTACCCTGAACTTTTTAGGTCAATCTCTAGATTTATCCTACACGGAACTGAATGCGACTGACCTTACGACTCGTTTAAACCAATTGGCCAACATCTATATTGATCCCACGGGCAGCAACCCATTTACAGGCAGTCCTGTAGTGGTTACTGCAGTTGCTGGCGGATTCGATATCGAATTTACAGGGACCATGCATGATTTGAATGTCCCACCAGTTTCTATCGATGCGGTCGGATTAAATCTGTTTGTGAATGTCGAATTAGGCCCAGTTGGTCCCAATCCTAATAAACCAGCTCCACAGATTTTGACATTCGTCAGTATCGATGAAACGGGAACATCTACTTTAGAAATCCCGACGAGTGGTACTTTTACTCTGAACTATCAGGGAGAAACCACCGGATTGATCACCATAGATCCAGATCCTTTAATTACTGCAGCTAATATTGAAGCTGCATTAGAAGCGCTTACCTCCGCCACTTCGAAGACAGGTGTAGAAGGTGACTTCTTTGTTACGGGTGATTTTGCTAACGGATTTGTAGTTGATTACAATGAGTACCAGCATCTGTCCATGCTCGGTGCTAATAATCCGACTTTCGGGACATGGGAATTAACTTTTCTAGGGGTAACTCAGCAGTTCAGTTATACCGTTGCGATTCCAACCACCGGCAATGCAGCTACCATAGCAGCTGCATTGAACTCAATTGCTAATACTCAGGGTTACGGTGGTTCTCCAGTAAATGTCACTCCCAGCGGCAATGGGTATGATATCATTTTTTCGGATTCAGGCTCACTGGCAAATGTTGATGTTCCCCAGGTAAGCATCAATGCTGATGCTCTCAAATTTAATGTTGTGATTAGCAATACGGTCCAGGGGGACGGTGATACAAACGAAGAACAGACACTCGATTTTGAAAATGCACAAGGAGCATTTCCATTCAATATTGCTGCGAATGGATCTTTAACTAATAACCCTGCAGGTGCAGCATTTACTATTACGTTCCAGGGAGAAACCACCCAGGGCATTACGATCAGTTCCAATCCCACTACTATGGCGGCAAACATTGATGCCGCTCTGGAAGCATTGGCGATTTCGACAGGGCCAAATGACTTTCTTGTTACAGGAAATTATACCAATGGTTTTGTGATTGAATTTCAGGGCGACTTAGCGGAATTGAATATCCCCTTATTGGTGGCGAATGTGTTTGATCTGGACATTGTGCCGTCCACACAGGTAGGAGATTTTGACCTCACAACAATTAATCCTATTCTGGGGGATGTGACACCCTTGACGACCGATGTGCAGAACATTGTAACCGGCAATACTCAGGAGGGGATTGGTTTCAATGAAATTCAACACGTTGATATACCTAATCCAGCAGGCGGCGGAACCTATACACTGGATTTCGGTGCGAGTACAAACGGGCCCGTCATCCTTGACTATGATGCAACTACAGCTGAAATTCAGGCTGCTTTAGAGAGCCTGGACACCATCGGTGTCGGGAATGTCAGAGTGACTGGGGGGGGCTTCAATGTTACTGGAGGTTTTGATGTCGAATTTATTGGTGATTTTAGAGCAGTTTCACCCGGTAACTTAATAACTATTGATGATAGTGGCATTTTGATTGTTGTCCCGACGGTGACGACTGTATCAGAAGGAACGACGATTAACGAAGTGCAGGAAATCAATGTCAACGGAACTCCGACAGCCGGTGATTTCACATTGACTTTTGATGGTGCCATAACCGGCCCAATTGCCTATAACGCAGATGCGGCTGCCATTCTCGCAGCTTTGGTAGCTTTGCCGAATCTGAACGCGGGCGATGTGATGGTTCGCGGCGATGCGTTAACCGGCTTTGAAATTGAATACACGGGCATTCTGGCAACGATCAATACACCTCAGGTCCTTGTTGATGGTACCAATCTGACGGGCGCCCTGCTGACGGTCAAAACAACGACCGTGGGTGGGTATCTGCGGGGAATCAGGGGCAACACGATTACCGGAAACACGGGAGCCGGTATCGAGATCGACCTCGAGATGTATACTTCGTTTTATGGTGACATCTCAGGAAATACGATCAGCTCGAATAATGCGGTTGGTATCAACCTGGTTGCAGCTGACCCCACATCGCTGTGGAGTGTTGATTTCAGCCTGAACGTGGATGGAAACACCATGGATGATAACAGTGGTGCTGGTGTGGCCGTTGCCATGCAGGACACCGCCACGGGCGATGTCAGCATTACCGGAAATACCATTACCAGTTCCAATAATGATAACAATGCCTCTACACCTTATGCAGGGGACGCCATCTATATCGACCTGTTTGGTACCGATGTCAGCTTTGAAGCATTCAACCAGCTGCGAGACCTGACCATTGATGGTAACTATCTTGGTACCGATGCCGCTAATACCGCCGGTCAGGGGAATGCCGGTCACGGTGTGGGGATTCATATTGAAGAATCAACGATAATCGACCGCACCCAGATTTCCCATAACGTGATTGCCAATAACATCGGCGATGGTGTGAATTTCCATCGTGAAGATGATGCCCGCGTGGGACGTGATATTGTCGATCCTATCGTGGGTGAAGAACGGGCTGTTCTGATTTACGAAAATATCATCACGACCAACAGTGATGGTATCGAGATTCTGGCCCAGAACGGTAATCTAACTACATCCGACTTTGAAATTAAAGATAATACTATTTCAACTAACAGTCGGGACGGCATTTTTCTGCATGCCGAAGCGGACGCCACAATGCTGGTCGATATCATTAACAATCAACTCACTTTGAATGGCTTTAATGGTATCGAATCTACTACTCGTAGTACCAGCTATGATGGAACTGACCGCCGTGATGTAGCTGGTACCTGGGTACAGAATAATATCAGCAATAACTCTCGCCATGGTGTCCTGATAACCGGCCGCCTGGGAAATCGCGACATGCTGTTTATTGGTCTGGACGGTGTAGATCCCGTGACTGGAGCAGATCGTGGTAATCTAATTGAGGCGAATGGACGGGATGGTATCCAGATCTCCGCACTACTGGACCCGGTAGATGGTCGTGTGAAAATTGCCAATAACTCGATTCTGGCTAACTCAACAGGAGGGATAGATCTTTCCGGGGGGAGCTATACATTTGCCGGAAGCGGTCTGTTTTCTTCGATTGATAACAACCTGATCGCGTTTAACGACGGAAAAGGGATCGATATCAACTCGAATGGGCAGACATCGTTCATCCGGGGGAATACGATTACAGAAAACACGTCAGACGGACTGGAAATCTTAAGTGCGAATATTATTACCGTAACGGAAGATGGTGTGACCAGAACCATTCCTCGATTTGATGCTGTCACTTCAGTTACTGCGATTGGGAACTTTATTGATAACAATGGTGGCCGTGGGGTGGACCTGCAGACGGAAGAGCGGGCAAATTCGGATGTCATTTTTGGAGATGGAACCGAAGCCGGGGCAAACCACATTGTGTCTAACGGCCTGGAAGGTTTCTATGTTGTGACAACTGCCTCACGAGGACAGGATCAGGATGCCGACAGCACCGATGCTCTTGATGCGACCGGGAATGTCACTACATCAGATGCAGATATGGTGCTTCAGATTGACAGAAACTACATTCAGGACAATGGCGTCAGCAGCAATTTTACCACTACTGGTCTGATCTTAAGAATCGGGACAATGGCTTCTCAGTATGACTACTGGGGACAGACTCCCGGTTCGCGGGTGAGTGTCGGTGCTGAGGGGAGTGGTGATGAAGCGAATGGTCGTTCGAATGTTTCTGTGACCAACAATGAATTCGAGGGTAACTATGGCGAAGACTTCTATGTTGAATCGTTCACATCGACCGTTGATCCTCCGATTACACAAGATAACTGGGACAGTGGTGCCACTCCTGCCTTCCGGGTTTTAAGTCCCTACCGACGTGATCCACTCGCGAAACTGAACCTCGTATTCGAGGAAAATACCGGTAACGGTATCAACGTGGTCAACTTGGGAGCCTATTATGATACCGACGAGCCGGAGTTTAAATCGCGAGTGGCGAATGGAACCGCTCCGCCTAATCCCGATGGACCATTTCCTACCACTTCTTCAGATAGAAGGCGAAATGCTCAACGTGTGGCGTCGCGAACCAATTTAAATCCATCGTCCGGACCTAACTTGGGACCGCTCACGGGAGGTGTTCTTGATGCAAGGATCGATTTCCCAGGGGAACCTATTATAGTTACTACCGATGCTCCACATAATTTAATCAGCGGTGTAACAGTTGAAATTACTGGTGCTTATACAGATGAAGTTGGGTTTTATAACAACAGCTTGAGTGCATTAAATGGGGTATTTACTATTACGGTAGTCAGTACTACCAGTTTTGTGTTGAACAGCACAGAAGGGGTTGATCTGGGAGACTATTTATTCGGCGGCACCTGGTCTGTAAGCAATATCAATAATGGACCAATAAGGCGTGATTCATTCCTGTATGACGGAATGGGAGTCAGTACCTTCCGAATTGCCCAGGGCTTTGATGGTGTTAATGGTTCAACCTTTGGCTCCGGTGGATTTCAAGAAGGGGATTCATTTTTTGACGAAATCAGATACGCGAGTCCAGTTCCAGGAGAATTAAGCTACAACTGGGATATCTGGACTCCTGATGAAGACACCTTTTTAAAGCCTGAAACGTTTACCTTCCTGACGGCCGATATTTCGGTTGCTGCGACTGATCCGACTGATGATACGAATGTCGGTGATTTCATCATTTCGTTTACCGAAGATGTGGCGGGAGTCGATATTAACGACTTTACCCTGTTCCGTAATAATATCGATATCACCAGCCAGTTAACCTCCGGTATGCTCACGCAGATGGATCTCCGGACTTTCAGGCTGAATATCGATTCGATTCTCGGAGCTGAAGGAGATGGCGAGTACGAGTTACGATTAGTTAATAATAATACAATCTCGGATGCCAAGTATATTGACCCATTTTCTCCCATATCTGGCAATACTCCCAGTAACTACCTGATGTTCGGTGATGTCGAGCGGTTTACCATTGATACGTATGCTCCGACGGTCGAGATTGAGAATGTCTCTCCTGATCCCCGCAGTGCGGCGGTGGGTGAGTTGATTGTCAACTTCTCGGAAGATGTGACCGGCGTTGATCTGAGTGATTTCGTTCTGACGCGCGACGGGGTTAATGTTACGGGCGTCGTCGGTGGGAATCTGTCTTCGACTCCTGCGACTTTGACACAGGTCACAGGCAGCCAGTTTGTACTGGACCTCAGTAAGGTGACCAGCCTGTCTGGAACATATACCCTGTCGATCAATACGGCTGCTTCCTCGTCTATTATCGATTCCGCAGGGAATGCCCTGACTGCGACAGGCAGTGAAACCTGGGTGAATGATACCCTGTCACCCACGGGGTCCTTTCAGTCTGTGAGCGATGGCGATGTCGACAGTGTGGATTTTACTTTCCAGGAAGCAGTCACCGGTGTGGATGTCTCTGATTTTGAGCTATACAGAAATGGTACTCTCGTTACGGGAGGAGTATTGAGTGTTGACGGATCACCGGGGGATTTGAATTATACGGTCAATCTTGATTCTGCTCTGACCGGCTTGAACGGCGTTTATACACTTGTGTTCCTGTCAGGAGAGTCGGAAGTTACCGACGCCTCAGGCAATACAGCCGCCAGTTCTACTGATGCGAAATGGAATAACGGAACCGATTTTACTGCTCCTACTGCCGGAATTCAGGACGTGTCACCGGATGGTTCTGCATTAGATGCAGGGACAACGGATATTGAAGTCTTGATCAACTTCTCTGAACCTGTCACTGGCCTCTTCGACGATGACGGTAGTGTCCCTGTCAGTTTTTATACCAACTTCGAGTTGATTTTTGATGATGGCAGCGGTCCGCAAACTATTGATATCCCCGTAGGTTCGCTGACCGGTTCAGGATCATTTTATACCCTTAACCTGAGCTCTTTGATTCCGACTTACGGCGATGGGCTGTATACCCTGAATCTGCTTGGCAACACTGGTACGATTGAAGATCTAGCCGGAAACGTCTTCAAGGCAGGTGCCACTGATACATGGCGAATTGGTGATCCTGTGCTGGGGGCCTCGATTGAAGATATTCCGCCGACGATTCTGACCAATGCGGGTCAGGTATCGATTAGTTTTGATGATGGAATCAATCCTGTGAATGTGAGCGGAGTCACAGTCAATGATTTCCGACTGATGCTCAATGGACAGGCCATCGATCTGGTAGCAGCCGGCGTCACACTGACTCCTGGCGTGGGGCCTGCTTCTTCGTATTCCCTTGATTTAACTTACGTTACCCAGGTGGCTGGTACTTACGAGCTGACACTGGTTGCTGCAGGTTCCGGAATTACAGGTGGCGGTAATCCACTTTTGGCCAATGTTTCCCATTCCTGGGTAAATAGCTCTACCATTGATTTAACTGGTGGAACCCCTGTCTTCTCAGACGGAGTGGATACGACTGCCGGTGACGGTATCGTCGGAGATGGTACTTCAGGAACTGAAACATTGCGTGCAGCAATTCAGGAAGCGAATGCGCTGCTTGGTTCAAACGTGATTGAACTGGCAGCAGGTACCTATTTTCTGGGTATCGGGGGCATCGACGAAGATCAGTCTGCCACTGGCGACCTGGATATTCGCGACAACCTGACGATTCGTGGTCAGGGTGTGGGAGTCACCATCATCGATGGTGCAGAACTGGATCGTATCTTCCAGATCTTTGCCGGCGTCACCTTGAATCTGGAAAACCTGACCATTCAAAATGGTAAACTGACAGGCAGCGACGATGGTGCCGGTATCCGCAATAGTGGCACGACCACTTTAACGAACGTAGAAGTCACAGGAAACGTAGCAGAAGACAGTGCCGGTGGTATCAATAACACCGGGTTGATCGTCATCGTTGACAGTACGATTTCCAATAATACAGCGGGCGGCGGCGGTGGTGGTTTGCGAAATACGGGAACCATGCAAATCTCACGCAGCACAATCAGTGGAAATACCACAGCCCGTGATGGTGGTGCGTTGTTCAATGCGGGCATCGGAACCGTGACTGTTTCGAACTCGACCTTCTCAGGGAACTCTTCTGATCGAAGTGGTGGAGCGATCCGCAATACAGCGACATTGAATGCTACCAACAACACGATGACATTGAACGATGCCGGGACAACCGGTGGTGCCGTTTCCAACAGCGGAACAGCTGTAATTCAGAATAACCTGATTATTGGAAACACAGCGACCACCAATCCGGAACTGGATGGAAACTACAGCAGTCTGGGAGGCAACCTGACCGGCCTGGTTGGGTCGGCAACCGGTTTTGGAGCTGGCGATATCATAGATGTGGCAGACCCCACACCTGTGCTGGATTTCAATCTGGCCGACAATGGTGGTCCCACCCTTACCCACGCGTTGCTGCTGGGCAGTATCGCCATCGATTCCGGGATCAATATCAATACTGCTGCTCAGGAACAGCGGGGCTCAAGCCGTATCCTGGGAACGAACGTTGATATCGGGGCTGTCGAATTTGGTACATTCTTTGTGAACAGCACCGAAGATACCGTAGATATCAATCCCGGTGATGGCATTGTCGCGGATGCCAACGGGAATATCACCTTACGTGCCGCAATCATGGAAGCGAATGCCCTGGCAGGTGATTCCGTTATTATTCTGGGGGCAGGTGTCTATGACCTGACTTTACTTGGTTCCGATGAAAACTCATCTCTGACGGGTGACCTGGATATTACCGATACAACAGGCAGCCTGACGATTCTCGGTGCGGGAAGCGGGCAGACAATTATCAATGCAGCCAGCCTCACGGATGAACGTGACCGTGTCTTTGATATCTTCTCTGGTGCTGACCTCACCCTGCAGGGTGTCAAGATTACCGGTGGTAATGTGATCGGCGGAAGCGGTGGTGGTATCCGCAACGTGGGTACGCTGACACTCGTCAACTCACTGGTAGACGGCAATGCCGCTGAAATCGACGGTGGTGGTATTCTGAACGGCCAGCTTGGTCTGCAGGGGACCCTGATTCTGACCAATAGCGATGTCACCAATAACAGTGCCGTCGACGGTGGTGGTATCTTCAATAACGATCAGTCAGTCATTTCCATTGTGGATTCTGAGATCTCCGGCAATATCGCTTCCAGCGATGGTGGTGGTATCTTCAACGACCTGCAGGCGACTGTCGATATTCTCCGCAGTTCGGTTTCCGGAAATACGTCTACTGAAGACGGTGGCGGTATCTACAACAATGATCTGGCAAGCATGACGATCACTGACAGTAAAGTGAATAACAATACGGCTGACCAGGGGGGTGGTATCTTCAACGAAGAAGCCGCTTCGCTGACGATCGTCCGGACCACGGTATCTGGAAATACGGCGACCCAGGATGGTGGTGGTATCTATAACGATGAGGGTGAGGTCTCATTGAATCAGGTTTCCGTCCTGCTGAATACCGCTGCTTTTGACGGCGGTGGTCTGTATAACGCTTCCGCAGGAGAGGTCACGATCACCGGTGGTATGTTTGATGATAACTCCGCAGACCGCGATGGGGGGGCGATTGCCAACTTCGGCGTCAGCCTGTCATTGAACGGAACAATCATTCGTGACAGTGAAGCTGTCAGAAATGGTGGCGGCCTGTTCAATGATCAGGAAGAGGGTGCGGTAACTCTCTTTAATACCTCCTTCATTAACAACGAAGCTGTCTCCGGTGGTGCCATCTATAACCAGGAGCTGGGAGTCATCAACCTGGATCTTTCCGATCTGTTGAACAACACGGCCAGCTTAAATGGTGGTGGTATCTTCAATACGGCAGAAGCTACTGTCAACGTAGAGCGAACTACCGTTGATGGAAACCTCGCTCAGTCTGGAGCCGGTATTTTCAATGAAGACATCGCTCAGTTGAACCTGGTCAACAGCACCGTTTCCAATAACGTCGCGACCAATAATGGCGGCGGGTTGTATAATAACTCGCTGGTACTTGCCAATATTGTGAATGCCACCATTTCAGGGAACGAAGCTCTTAATGGTGCCGGGATTTATAACAGTGATGAAGGTACGATGGAAATCACCAACGCGACTGTCTTCGGCAACGCGGCAACGACCGGCGGTGGTATTTTCAATGACACGGATGGATTTGTCAGCGTGGCAAATACGATCATTGCCGGTAATAGTGCAACATCGCCTGGTCCCGATGTGACGGGGGCTTTTCACTCTCGAGGAAACAACCTGATTGGTGTGCAAGGTGTTTCAACTGGCTTCACAAACAACGTTCAGGCTGACCAGGTCGGTACATTTGGAACACCTGTCAGTGCAGGACTGGGAGCGTTGCAGGATAATGGCGGTGCGACTTTCACCCACGAACTGCTGGGGGGAAGCCTGGCGCGTGATGCCGGTAACAACTTCTACGCACCCACAGACGATCAACGCGGTTTCGCCCGTCTGTTCGATGGTGACGGAAATGGATCGCTGGTTGTGGATATCGGGGCATTCGAATCTGGTTACATTGTCACCAGTTTTGCAGACTCAGTCGATGCAGTACCCGGCGATGGAGTCAGTGTCGATGCTCAGGGTCGCAGTACTCTGCGTGCCGCAATTATTGAAGCCAACGCACGTGTTGGAGCCGACACCATTCTCTTGGGAACCGGCACTTATACGCTGTCTCTGTTCGGCCTGGGTGAAAACGGCTCCCTGTTAGGCGACCTGGACATTACCGACGACTTGACCATTATCGGTGCGGGATCGGATCGCACCTTTATCGATGCCGACTTTCTGGACCGTATCTTCCATATCTTCGCGAACATCAATGTTTCCATTCGCGGCGTAACGCTGGTCAATGGAAATGTGACGCGCGTGGAAGACGGTGGTGCGATTCTGAACTTTGGTAACCTGACACTGGAAGATGTGACGATTGAGAACAGTCTCGCCAATCGTGGCGGTGCCCTGTTCAACAATGGGATTGTCACCATGACGGACAGCTGGTTCCATACCAATACCGCGATTGCTGACGGGGGAGCCATTTATAACAGTGATGCGGGAACTGCGACCATCAGCTTGACCACGATTGAAGGCAACAATGCTGAAAATGGTGGCGGTATCTTCAACTCCACAGGAGGAACGCTGGAAATTATCGACACCACAATCGACAACAATACAGCGACGGTTGCCGGTGGTGGTGTCTTCACTTCGAATGAAGCGGCTGTGGGGAATGGTGAAGGGAACGCATCTTCTTCCACGGGAGCTCAGTATCAGGGTGAGGTCGTGGTAGTAGAAGAGTATGTAGAACATGCTATTCCCAAATATGAAAACGATGGCCAGGAAGCTGCCCTCCTGAGTGAAGCTCCACCATTTCCAGTCGGCGACACGTTCAACCTGAGTTCGCTGCCCGGGGCCAGCCACACGATTTATCTCGATTTCGATGGCCACACGACAACCGGCACACAGTGGAACACCGCATTCGGTACCATTGTCACTCCTGCTTATGATACTGACGGCAACGTCGGGTCATTCAGCCTGGCCGAAATCGAAGTGATTCAACGCACCTGGCTGCGGGTCGCTGAGGACTTTGCTCCGTTTAATATCAATGTTACAACCGCGGCGCCGCCAGTCAGCGATCTGATCAGGACCGATGCCTCGGATTCCCGCTGGGGCATACGTGTCGTTATTGGTGAGAACACCTGGTACAACCTTGCCGGGGGTGTAGCATATGTCGGTTCGTTCAACGACAACCTCGACACACCAACCTACGTATTTAACACAAGTCTGATTGGTGTTGCCGAAGCGGTCAGTCACGAAGTGGGACACACGCTGGGACTGGTTCATGATGGTACGTCAACCGAGGAATACTACGCGGGTCATGGCGGCGGTCCAACGGGCTGGGCACCGATCATGGGGGTTGGTTATAATCAGGATCTGGTCCAGTGGAGCAGTGGTGAATACGCCGACGCCGACAACAACGAAGACGATCTGAATATCATCACAACCCAGAACGGATTTGGTTATCGGCTCGATGATCATGGTAACAGCACTGGCACCGCGTCAAATGTCACCGGTGGCATGGCTTCCGGAATCGTCGAGCGAAACACGGATGTGGACTATTTCCAGTTCACAACCACGGGGGGTAATGTCACCATCGATCCATTCTTCGAGAGCCCCAACCTCGACATTCTTGCGATATTATACGATTCCAGTGGAGCGCAGATTCAAACGAGCAATCCAACTGGTGCTCTCAATGCGTCTTTCACCGGACTGGCAGCCGGCACCTACTTCGTGTCCATCGAAGGGACAGGTGAAGGTAGCGTTTCGGGAACGGGTTACTCAGATTACGGAAGCCTGGGGCAGTATACAGTGATGGTGACTGGCCAGCCCCCAACAGTGGATGGCGTCGGTAACGTGACGATTTCCAACAGTACCATTTCGAATAACTTCGCCGGTACGCGTGGTGGTGGTTTATTGAATGAAGCCACCATCGATATTTCCAATGTGACCTTCTCCGGCAACGAAGCCGGCAAAGAAGGGGGTGCGATTCATAACACCGGCGACATGACCGTCAACAATACCACGATTTACGATAACTTTACTGAAGGGACTGGCGGCGGTATTTATTCTGTCGCAGATACCGCCAGTGTGAGTATCAGGAATACAATCGTGGCTGGCAACAATGCTCTGGTCGGCGGATTTGACCTGGCGGGTACAATTACTTCGCTGGGACATAACCTGATTGGAACCGGAACGTCAGCAACCGGAGTGATTGACGGTTTCAACGGAGATATCGTGGGAACGAATGCGCAACGCATCGATCCTGCTCTCAGCATTCTGCAGGATAATGGCGGCCCGACTCAGACGCATGCGTTACTGGCAGGCAGCCGGGCGATTGATGCCGGCGACAATACCGATGGCGTCTCCATTGACCAGCGTGGTGCCACACGGCCCACCGATACTACCAGCGACATTGGTGCCTTTGAAATCGTTACGCCGACAATCAGTATCTCTGACGTCAGCCAGCTCGAAACCAATTCCGGCACAACCGTGTTCCAGATTGTCGTATCCCTGTCCAATGCGAATGTGGATGAAGTGACCGTTGATTATGAAACTTCCAATGGTACAGCGACGGCAGGCGTTGATTACGCATTCACGACAGGCAGAGTCACATTCTCTCCTGGTGAGACCACCCAGATTATTGAAGTAGTTGTCAACGGCGATACCACGGTGGAAGATCATGAGACCTTCTTCGTCAATCTGTTTAATTCTGCCGGAGCGATTATCGGAAATGCTCAATCTATAGGGACTATTCAGAACGACGAAGCAAACCTCACAATCAGCGATGCATTCGTTGAAGAAGGTCCTCAGGGCGTCAATACCAACATGAACTTTACCGTATCACTCTCGAATCCGCTGACTGAGATTGTCGAAGTTGATGTGGCATCGCTGATTTCAGGGGCTGGTCTTAATTTTGCAGATGCGAATGATTTCATCGCATCGACTCAAACCATTACATTCAATCCCGGTGAGACGACCAAGACAGTTTCTGTGCAGATCATTGGTGATTCTGTGATTGAGAACGATGAAATCTTCGATGTCACACTTTCGAATGTGCAGGTGGGAGGAAGCATTACCGTCAATGAAACCGATATGCTTGCTGAAGGAGAAATCCGGAACGACGACAAGGCATTATTATCCATCAGTGATGTAACACTGACAGAAGATTATGATGGCGGCCCTACCACAACCTTTACATTCACTGTTTCTTTGTCTCAGGGCTCCAGTGATATCGTTGAGTTCGATATCGAAACTCTGGACGGTCCTCTGGTTGGAGGGGCAACGCTCGCTGATGGGGATTATGACTATAAGCAATTGCATGTGACGTTTGCTTCTGGTCAGTTAAGTGAGACCTTTAGTGTTACCGTGAATAACGATATGGTGAACGAAGGGGTTGAAACATTCTACGTCGAGCTTAGCAATGCCTTGAATGCTAATATTCTAGATGGAGTTGGAGTCGGGACGATTGTTGACAATGGAATCGTCGTCGACACGTTAGACGATGTCGTTGATGCTGGTGATACTGTCACCTCACTGCGTGAAGCCATAAATCAGGCCAATGCAAATCCAGGTATTGATAATATCATCCTGTTACCTGGCACCTATGATATGGATATCGCCGGTACGAATGAAAATAATAACGCGTCCGGTGACTTTGATATTCTCGACGAATTGAATATCTTTGGACAGGGTTCCGGAACGACGATCATTGATGCTGATAATCTCGATCGTATCTTCCATACTGGAGGCGGGGTCTCGCTGAGCCTGTCAAATATGTCGTTGATTAACGGTGATGCTGATGATGGCGGTGCCATTTTTGCCGAGGGCGATACAACCCTCAATCAGGTTATCTTCCAGGGTAACAATGCTGACTTCCTGGGGGGAGCGATCGTCAGTGCCGGGGATCTGGATATTACCGATGCCCAGTTCCTGAATAACCATGCCGGTTTCCAGGGGGGAGCCCTCTATCAGTATACAGATACTGCAACAGTAGAACGGACCACCTTCTCTGGTAACTCTTCGGATGGACGTGCGGGAGCCGTGTATGTTGCCAGCGGTGCCAGCTTTGATGTTTAGCAGT
>NZ_CAXAVM010000078.1:0-31160 GCF_963972345.1 uncultured Gimesia sp.
TGTCCGTTACCCAGCCAGATCGATGAAAAAACCTTTAGCCGTGTGTTTGGTCGATCCGACTGGGCCGTGATGTTCATCCTGGCGCGGCAAGGACGAACATATGCTCGATTAAAATTTAATGTGGGACCCACGGCCGAATACGAAATCCCAGTCAAACGGGATTACTCTCACGCATTTGCGGGTTGTGATCCAGAACGTTGGGATGATGAATATTTAACGCACGTGCATCCGCAACATAAAAGTCGCCTGTTCCAGTCTGAGTTTGAACGGGCCGCAGACTATGACTGGGAAGAGGACTGGCTCTTTGCTGAATACGGATTGAAAGGAGAACAAATTTGAACACTTTAAATATGACTACGGATCGTTTCCAGAGACAGAGTGATTTGATCCCGGCGGAACGGCTTTCCCAGCTGACGGCAACCGTCATCGGGGTGGGAGCGATTGGTCGTCAGGTCGCCCTGCAACTGGCGGCCATTGGGACGCCGCGGATACAGTTGATTGATTTTGATATTGTTGAGTTAACGAATATTACGACTCAGGGATATCAGGTGCACGATCTGGGGCGAACTAAAGTAGAAGCAACAGCCAAGGCTATTCAGGAACTGGATGATTCAATTCAGGTGACGACGCATAACGACCGCTATCGAGCAACAATACCTATCGGTGAAGCAGTTTTCTGCTGTGTTGATTCCATTTCAGCACGATCTGCAATCTGGCGGTCCGTCAGCAAAAAATGTGAATTCTGGACAGACGGCAGAATGTTGGGCGAAATCATTCGGGTCCTGGCAGTTTCGTCTACTAATGACTTTGGTCGGTATTCAGAAACATTGTTCTCACAGGCTGAGGCTCAAACTGGCAGCTGTACGTCTCGCAGTACAATTTATGCAGCGAGCATTGCTGCTGGAATAATGATTCACCAGTTTACGCGTTGGCTGCGAGGCATTCCCGTTGACTTTGATTCGACCTTCAATCTGCTTGCTGGTGAAGTTACTGTAAAATGAAAACACTGAAGTATAATATTTTCAGCATTACAAATTTGAAATGCGATTTTATAGCGGGTCACCAGTAGTGGTGGCCCGCTACCCCTTTCTTTACCTATCAGAGAAGTGACCGAATACTTAGCAAGTCAGAGCTAATTTTCTGAAAGATTTGACATCCTGGACTCCAGACCACATATTAAAAACTTTCCTATCTCAACAATTGGCAATTAAAATCCCTACTCAGAAACTGCTATGAAAAAAGTATCATCTTCTAATCTGGTTGCATAAAAGGTTAAATCTACGGGATCACAGGCACTGGTTGTCTCATGCCAGGGAATAGCCTGGTTAAAATCAGATGACAGAGAGAGAGGTTCATCCATACATGAAAGACTACTGGAAGTAGCATTACATTCCAGCCGTCTGCCTGGATCATCCTGCCGATATTTTGAAATCTAAAACGAGGATGGCGACGTACCAAATTGCCTTTGCTTCACGCTAGGCTGAATCGGACACTCCGGTGACCGAAGTGCCCGCAAGCTCAAAATCCTGATTAGTATATCAAGTTCTGGATCCAGTTAAGGGGACACGTCAGAAACGCATTCAGAGACGTCCAATCAAACATGCTATTCGAAGCATAAAGTCAATTTATTTCTTCAACTACTTGGAATCGATTTCATTTACAATGGAAGCGATTCCAGCCAGTGCGTATTCGGCCAAGTGGTTAACCAGGGAAGGAGCATCTTTTTGTGCAAAACCGAGGTTGGGGAACATTTCTTGGAGAGAAGGGCGATCACAAATAAGTAACATAAAACACGGACCTATGATACTTAAACATCCACGTTCCACTGCGGGATGATTCACTGGTAATCCCATCAATTCGCTAACAATGCCTTTAAGAATAAAAATCCTTTCGATTCTCTCTTTTCCTTTGAAGGATGCAGTAACGGAAGTGGGATGGACAAGTTCTCGACTAATGACGCGTAATACCCAAGAGGAAGAAATCGGGCTGGTTAGAGCTTGGACAAAAATCCCCACGAACCCATATAACTTTGCATGCGGATCAGATTTTGCTTCTATAGTACTTCTAATGGAATCAGTCGTGATTAATCTAGATGCAGCTTCATGAAGTACAGCCTTATATAGTTCTTCCACACTTCCAAAATAGTAATTTACAGAAGCTGCATTCGTGTTTGCCAGCTCCGTGATCTCTTTGCTGGTTGCACGATCAAACCCCTTTTCAGCAAACACCTGCCCAGCAACTTCTAAAATTTTCTGGCGAGTGGTTGACACTGCCCCTTCATTTTTTGCTGGGATAGTTTTTTGTTTGCCTTTTTTCATTCAATTCACCCTCAGTTTTTGCACTCATGAAATAAAACCCGTTCAAGCACTCGAAAATACTGTTGAGCGCATTTCTAGGAAATCCTTGTCAGAGTTCCCTGATCATATCAATTAAATAATAGCTCTCAAACATGAAACGAGTTATGAAATAATAGATGCATGTAAGACTCAACAGGAAATCGTTGCATTCTGCCATATCAGAGTTGTCTGACCACAAAGCTAGTCCTGATCGAGAAGTAATCTGTGCGATGAGCGAAAATATTACTATGTAGTTACACAATAACACCGCTTGCATCCGGGAAATTATCATGACTCTGGTGTGCACGATTCTGGGTTTTCACTTCATGGGTCTTTCGTCTAATTACATTCTGAAATTCAAATTTCAATTTAAAATTTCAATTTGACCCACTGGGATGCTTTAGATACAATAATCCTACTCCAGAAATGAAGTCTGTGCTTTTGTCCATATTCCGTTGTGGTTTGGCAAAAGAATATTTACACATTGGCACACCACAGCCTGTTTGCCTCAAAGCCTTTATTGACAATCAAATCAAGGAAAGAATTGACTATGCTGACCCGATTACTGAATCGCTCTTTTTATTTAACCATTTTCTCGACATGCTTGTTAGCACAAACAAGCTATGCCGAAGAGAATCAATCAAGCCTTACGGTTGAGGTGGGCAGCATTCCCTCAGAAGGTGCCATTATCACTGTCATTCTTTTCAAGGACCCCAAAGCATTCACTCCTAAAATGGCCACATCTGATCGAGAAAAATGGAAGGGCTATCACTCTGTGGTTGACAATAAGTCACGTGCGGGCAATTCAATCGTAACCTTTGATAAACTTGTTCCCGGTGATTATTCAGTATTCGTTTATTGTGATCTCAATTCGAATAAGAAACTGGATACAAAGTTTCCAGGTATCCCAATTGAGCCAATTGGAACATCAAATAATATCGTACCTCCCAGGCAACGACCTACTTGGAATAATACCAAGATCCGATTGGTACCAGGGAAGAATACAAATAAGATAAAGTTAATTTCAGTCTCACGTTAACTTCGTCTGGTCTTCGTATTAGTAGATTTCAAGTTGATGAACCATGAGATCGTTGATTTACTTTTGTGAGTTTTCAGATGATGATCAAGTCGAGAGTCATTAAACGTTTAAAACGTTCTGGACTCTGTCTTGTTGATGTGTTTACATGATAAAATCAGGCTTTGTGGACTTCCCCCGAGGATAATATGACTAACTATTGGAGCATGTTCCATAATTTCTATTTTGTTCTGAGGCTATTCATAGTTGAACTCCAAGAATTAATTACCAACTTAACTCCCGAGGGGAGTGGTCTACTTTGCACTCCCATTAAATTCGTTTAATTCATGTACAATTTTTTCATAATTCAAATCAACCGAAAAATCGTCATCGTGACCACCGAGCCAATCCATGGAGCATCGGGCCAGAATATGAGGTGCCGTTCCTGATGAAAAATAACCAGATTCGTATCAATATATGGGGCAGGCGATTACTAAAAATATCACTCATTGTACTGACCATAGGGGGGCTTATTCTCTGGTTCAGATATGCTCCTGTTACAGTAATAGAACATCAGATTTCACAAGGCCCCATGATCTCCGAAGTTCTTGGAACAGGAACTCTGGAAGCACGTGTTTCCACAAGGATTAGTCCTAAGATCTCAGGGAGAATTAAAGATATCCTAGTCGATCAGAGGGATCGAGTGCTGAAAGGCGAGCTTCTTGTACGTCTCGATGACGAAGAATTAAAGCAACAAGTGGCGATTGCACAAGCGCAGTTCGAAGCAAGTGCAGCTGCAATTGATCGACTCGAGACAGATCGAGAACGCGCCACAGCAGTATTCGAACAGGCAACTAAAAGCCATAGTCGCATCACATCCCTATTCGAGAAGAGTGCGGCAAGCCAGGCTGAGGTAGATCAATCAACTGAAGCATTAGCAATTGCTGTCTCTGGAGTCTCCCAATCAGAGGCCGCTATCATCGAAGGGAAAAAAGAACTAATAACTGCAGAGAAAACATTAGCGTATCAGAGAGCAAGACTGCAGGATGCTGAAATAACAGCTCCATTTGGTGGAATCGTCGTCAAACGAATTCGGGAACCTGGAGATGTGGTTGTCCCTGGAAGCACTATATTAAATATCATCGCCACTGATGAATTGTGGATCAGCGCATGGGTAGATGAGACGGAGATTGCTCATCTCGAATCAGAGCAATCAGCTAGAGTGTTATTCCGATCAGAGCCACATCATACTTATCTTGGAAGAGTCACACGTCTGGGACTGGAGGCAGACCGTGAGACAAGAGAATTCATTGTCGATGTCGGAGTTCTTGAGCTACCACGAAACTGGGCTGTTGGTCAGCGTGCCGAAGTCTATATTAAAACAGCTGAAAAGAAAAATGTCATCCTGCTTCCGACCAAATTTTTGATGAAAGAAGGAGGTGAGGATGGAGTCTATATAAATAGAGATGGCTTTGCTGTCTGGCAACCAATAGAGGTGGGATTACGTAATCGGGATGCGGTAGAGGTCCTCAGGGGATTGAACACGGGAGACAAGGTTGTCATTGCCACAGATATTAAAAATGGTTTAAAAAATAATCGAAGAATTATAACACCATGAATCTAGCCGCAAGGGATATACGACATAATCTTGGTCGTTTCGCTCTGACCACATTCGGAGTTGGAATGCTTCTAATGGTTGTCATGGGTATGGGAGGGATCTATCGTGGAATCGTAGAGGATGCGACCCTTCTCATTGATAAGATTGGAGCTGATCTCTGGATTGTACAGAAACATACAAGAGGACCGTTTGCAGAACTGTCTCAAGTCCCATCGAATCTTACCCAACGCGCTTTATCAGTCCCTGGTGTTCTGTCGACCAGAGATTTCATTTACCACACAATTCAGCGCGTAAGAAATGATAAGCCATTGCGAATCGCAGTATTAGGACTAAGTTGGCCAACAGACAAAGGCGAATGGATACCACTGATATCAGGACGCCCGCTGGGCCAGAATCATTTTGAGATGATTGCAGACGAATCACTCGGCCTTCAACTAGGCGAGACGATCAAACTAGGGAAAGATGTTTATCTGGTTGTTGGTATTTCACAGAGCATGATTAGTTCCAATGGGGACGGAATCGGGTTTTTCACAGTTGCAGATGCACAGGCGATTCAGTCTGATGCTGCAGGCGAAGCTGTCCGTCTGGAAAGGGCTTCACGAAAAGCACGTGGCGAACGAAGCGAAATGGGACTTCAGCAACCATCCAATCTGGATCTGGCAGAAAGACCTTCAAATGAACTACCAGCGATTTCTCGACCTCAACTGACTGCAGTCATGGTAACTCTCGCTCCTGGGGCAGATCTGAATCAAGTCACCAGAACATTTTCTGGCTGGGGAGACGTCTCCGTTTTCACAAAGTCAGGTCAACGAGAGTTGCTTCTGAAAGGCAGTGTCGAAAAAATTCGACGCCAGATCGGCCTTTTCAAAATTCTATTGACTGTTATCGCAGCGGTCATCATGGCATTGATTCTTTACACACTGACACTGGATAAGATCCATTCTATTGCATTATTAAAACTGATAGGAGCTCCCAATCACGTTATCGTAGGATTAATTATGCAACAAGCCCTGGTGTTAGGGGTACTCGGCTTTGTAATAGCGTATCTCTTGGGGCAGAAAGTCTTTCCGCTGTTCCCTCGACGTGTGATTCTTTTAGAATCTGATTTATATCAGCTGGCATTCATTGTTCTGGTTATCTCTATTGTATCAAGTCTCTTAGGGATCTGGAAAGCCATGCGAGTTTCTCCTAATGAAGCTCTATCTTAAAAGAAGAGGTTTATGGATAATTATTATGCGATTGAAGCAATCAATCTGACTAAAATTTACGGTAGTGGTAATACGGAAGTGATCGCCATGCAAAGTGCATCACTTCAATTGAAACGCGGGGAAATTGCTGCTCTTTTAGGGCCAAGTGGTTCCGGTAAATCCACATTTCTTACTGCTGTTGGACTTATTAATCCGCCCACCTCTGGAACAGTAACTATCGGCGGGCAGCTGGTTTTGGAAGGTCAGCAAAGCCAATCGAATCTTCGTTCTTTTCGGCGCCAGCATATAGGATATGTTTTTCAGAAATCAAATTTAATTCCGTTTTTAACCGCTCTTGAAAATGTGCAAATCTCCCTGGAGCTCAATGGTAACTCTAAACGAGAATCTCAAGACAAAGCTCAACAATTGCTAGATGAACTCGGAATTGGAGAACGTTCAGACAATCTGCCTTCGATGCTTTCAGGAGGCCAGCAACAGCGAGTTGCTGTAGCGCGTGCCCTGGCTAATCAACCTAATGTGATACTGGCAGATGAACCCACGGCAGCACTGGATAGCAAACGAGGAAGACAAGTGATGGAACTTTTTGCTCAGGTTGCTCACTCTCGCGGGGCAGGTGTGATTGTTGTAACGCACGACCATAGAGCTCTGGATGTATTTGACACAATCTATGAAATGGAAGACGGTAAGATGTATCAGAAGTAATACCACATGTCACTTTGATTTATCCGTTAATTATTCCACTTAAATAATCAATAATTTACACTATGTCGAGAATTTGACATCTTGCACAGAAGTGCCGCATAAGCTATAGCAATCAGCCCCTGACGAGATGTACTTTGGGACTAGCCAAGAGATACCAGGGCAACTGCAAGAAGCGCGTATCGCGGTGAGAAAATCATGGATGGGTGCAAATCGAGCTCAGAGCTGTCGGATGTGAATAGAACTTAACGTTGTCAGAAAATGAGCGTGAGGAGAGGCTTAGTGGGAGGGATTCGAACGGTTGGGTTTACGCAATTCATGATCTCCACCGGCGATTTCACCCTGTGATCGCTGCCTCACCTTGTAAGAGCCATTTCGGGCGGCAATGATCCCTGTTTCATTGCCCAAAGGACTGTACTTTTCCCAAGAGCGAGAACTCGCGCAAAAATGCCAGAAATTTCGTGACAATCAGCACGGTCAATATCCGAATGGCCCGGCGTCGTCGTGTTAGCGATAATGCAAACAATCGTAGGTCCAATCTGATGAATGTTGAACAATCAGTCAGCGAGAAATCTGTAATAGACCAGCAATTAATTCGGGAGGGGATGCTTTCCACCGAGCCCGGAATCAATCATCGTTGTGCATTTTCTGCATCACGTCGGGCGGAGTGGGTTCGTAATCTTCAATCGTGCCGAAGCGTTTGACAATCTCTTCAAAAATAGAACCTTTGGGAATTTCTTCCTGTGTATCCATGACGCGCTCGTAAAGGTCACCAGGCAGGACACGGACGGAGGTCATCAGGCCGGCCATAGACATCATGACGTTGGCTCGCATTCCTTTGACTTCCCTGCGGGACCAGAGTTTTTTCATCATGGGCTTCGTCATGGTCATGCCTTGCATTTTCTGCGGATAACCGGGAATTTCGAATTTGGGATCCTGATGCATTTTGACCCGAGGCCGTGTATCAAGGCTGGTGAGGTAGCGGTCGACTTTGGCATTTTCCCGCATACGGGGGCCGACTTGTTCTACCATATGATTCATCATGTGATGCACCATGTGGCAGTGGAACATCCAGTCGCCGGGGTTGTTGGCGATGAATTCAAAGTCAGCTGCCTGAGCGACGCCGACGAGTTCGGTGTTGCGGGGGATCCAGGCGGATTTAGGGATACGTGCCCCCTCGTGGCCGGTTATCCAGAAAGTGTGCCCGTGCATATGGATGGGATGGTGCTGCACGGGACTGAAATCCAGGAGGCGCACACGCACGCGTTCGCCATGCTTGCAGACCAGGGGCGTGGCATAGGGACCGCTTCGCCCGTTAATCGTATGCCAGTTCCAGTCCATACTCCAACTGTTGGCGACGGTCTGCATTGGATCGATGCGGAAGTTCTGAAAGATGACGCCGAAGTCGCGGTCGACCGGGGGATCCCAGACTTTTTTGGGGTGCACGATAAACCAGCCCACCATGCCAAAGGCTTCTTGCATCGCCACATGCGAATGGTAGAAGAAAGTCCCTTCTTCATGTACATCAAATTCGTATTTAAAAGTTTTTCCCGGCTTGATGGGATTTTGCGTCATTGTATCAGCACCATCATATTGCACTGGCATCTCGAAGCCATGCCAGTGGACCGAAGTCTCCTCCGGTAATTCATTATGCACGATGATCCGAATACGATCCCCCTGGGTCACTTCAATTGTGGGACCGGGCATGGAACCGTTAAAACCGTAGACATTCATCCAATGGCCGGGCAGGAACTCCCGTGCGACGGGTTCACAGACCAGATGGAACTCCTTGGCGCCATTTTTCATCTTCCAGGGTAGCTTATCCAGATCATTCGCGATAAAGGGGGCCGGGCCGTCAGCGGGGTTGCGAAAACCGGGAACCCGCTTGCCGATATAATAATCGCTGTCGGGATCATTTCCGCGGCTGGGACGAAAACGCGAGAATCCGTCATATTCGTCCTGAACTTCGTGTTTCTCTGAAGCTTGAGATGCCTGATGCCCATTTGATAACGCTGCCGCAGCCGAGGTACCGGCGCTTAATGCAGCAAAAGTGCCTACAGTTCCATTTTTCAGAAAGGCGCGCCGGGAGGATGAGTCAGACATACCAGAACTCCTGTTTAAAAATCTAAGCGAGTAAAAGGCTGTAAGCAGACGGCGCATCCGATTAGCGAGGTTGAGCGACGGAATCGATATGACCGGGGGGCGTGGGAGATTCTGCGGCCTTTAAGCCCCCATGGAGGAGAAATCCGTTGATCAATGTTTCATTGCTGCGCCACGCAATGAGCTGATGCACATAGTGCTCCCGCAGTTGATAATACTCCCGCTGGGTTTTCAGGACTTCTCCCCAGTTCTGTCGATTTTCCTTATAGGCATCAAGCTGGTTCGCATAAGCGGCCTTTGCTTCAGGCAGGATGACCGATTTGAATTCTATCACATGCTGGAGTGCTGTCAAATATTTCTGGTAGTGCAACGCCAGGTTCTGACGCAGTCTGAGTTTTGTGCGTCGGATTTCTGCATTCTGGCGGGCCAGGTCGGCCTCGGCCTGCTTGATCGTACCCTGATTGCGATCAAAGATCGGCACTTCCATGAAGACCTGCACCGAGGCGACCGGCTCACGAGACTCATGATTGTATCCCGTGGCTGCTTTCACAAAAATGTTGGGGACAGGTTCGACTCGTTCTCGCTCGAGGGTGATACAGTCTGCCTGCCACTTCGCTGTGGCTGCCAGAACTTCAGGACTGTCGGTATACAGGTTTTCGACTGCTTGGTTGAAATCAATCATTGATTCCATATCTTCCGCAAGTTCGCCCTTGAGCGGTTGCGGCTCCAGTTCCACTCCTACCAGGGAGCTGAGCATGGCAAACTGGCTACGATACATGTTTTCGGCATTGAGCAAAGAAAGCCGGGTGCGTTGCAGGGATACATTAGAAAGATGAAGTTCAGCCTGTGTGGCCTGCCCCTGGTTGAACCGCTCGCGAGTTGTCAGTGCAGAGTCTTCCGCTGCTTTAAGCAATTCACGGCGTATGTCGACGATCTGTCGATGGCCCAGCGTTTTCCAGAAATGGATCCGGACATCATTACAGACCCTCCACTGTTGAGTTACTGCCATCCATTCCGCTGTTTTCGCACGCTGTTGGTATTTTCGCCGACTGATCGCCCGCTTGTTGGCGGTAACGATTTCCTGTTGAATGGCGCCGCCTTGAAATTCTCCCGGCGTGTCGGTGTCGGTGGAAGAATCCACGAAGATCTGTTCGGCAATATAATAGAAAGTCGGATTAGGATACAGTCCGGCTTCAAGGGCCTTGCCTAGTGTCCCCTGAATCTGATGTTGTGCTTGAACCAACGTCGGATTATTTTCCGTTGCCATCATTAACAGCGCATCCAGGCTGAGATCTGTCTCTGAGGGCTGTGGTGTCTCCTGCTTCATCAGGCTTTCCACACCAGCAGGTGACTGAGGGAAGGACATGGGGGGAATAAACCGTCGCCCGACTTGATCTTCGGAAGCACCGGCGTTTTGGGGTTTTGCAGCAGGTGGGACAAAGGGGAAAGCACCCTGGGCAAATAGTAATTGAGGCACACAGGATCTGCCGAGTATCATCAGTAACAGCAAGACCTTACGGGATATTGAAGCTGGCATATAAGACCTCAGACTAAATTCTGATCAGAATGGATTGGAGTATCGCAGTCCAGAAATACAGAACAACGATCTGAGACAATGAAATAATGCATGCGCAACTGTTTCAGTAAAACGAAACCGTTTAGAGATAGACTCGTCTGTCTGTACAGCTCTGCTTTATCCAAGAGCCGCGCACATTCTGCTTATTCCGTAAAATAGGAACTAATTCACCTGACAGTTTTTATAAACTCTGTATGTTACCAATCGATCTTTTTACGTCTTCACTAGTGATGTGTCTCCATGAATGATACCCAACAGAACATTGTAGATGGCATACGAAACGATATGCAGCCAAAACACTTGGTTGCTGGTTGCATGGATATATCCTTTGAGCGATTGGCTGCCTGCTCCAATCCATAGACGAAGACCAAACCTAGTAGACCAACAAGCATAGCAGGTTTTATGCGACACATTCGTAGCCGCCATCCGCCGGGGCTTGCGGAGGACTTCGTGGCGTCCCTGAGATTTAGAAAGAAGAGGGACAAGAACGTAAGCAACGGTCACGCCACCAGCGATGGACAATCCTCGACTGTAGGATATCACATCCAGAAAGAGGAGCTTACCCTCTAGCAAGCGAATTGCGGAATGTGTGGTTGCTCTAATGAATGAGGCTATAGCCACGATAAGCCTAACCGGACGCATTTGATTTGGTGAGTTCTTCAGAAGGAATCCGAGACTGACAGTACTTCTTGGAGAGGATGATTGCCGCCAAGGCTAGGGAAAGGTATGAGGTCTGATCGTCGTCGAATAGTGGTGAAGCGGCTTCAGGTGGGTTATTGTCAAAGTGAACGCCGTGTTTGCAGGGCATTGAACTTTCCACGAGCCAGCCACCGCTACAAAAGTGTTCGAGACGAGAGGACCCAATTACGAATCCGGTTACGTGATCTGGCCGGTACCCGCGTGCATTACGGATATCGGCGGTTACATATCCTGCTTTCGCGAGAAGGTTGGCACGTCAATCACAAACTGGTGTACTGGCTCTATATCGAAGAAGGCCTGCAAATGCGTCGAAAACGCCCCCGGCGGAATCGAAGCTGCCAAATTCGAAAAACACGGCAACAAGCCAGTCGCACCAATGAGAGTTGGAGCATGGACTTCATGGCCGATCAGCTGTTTAACGGGCAGCGGTTCCGGCTGTTGACGTTAGTCGATAACTTTAGTCGTGAGAGTCTGGTCATTCAGGTGGGAACACGGCTAACTGGAGATGATGTGGTGGCGGCTCTGGATCGTGTCAAAGAGGCTCGAGGCTGTCCCCAGTCAATCCGTGTGGATAACGGCCCCGAGTTCATTTCAAAGAGTCTGGACTGGTGGGCTTACTTCAACAACGTGACTCTGGATTTCAGTCGACTGGGAAAACCAACCGACAATGCGTATATTGAATCGTTCAATGGGCGAGTTCGCCAGGAGTGTTTAAACCAGCATTGGTTTTTAAGCCTGGAAGACGCTCAGGAACAAATCGACCAGTGGCGGCTGGACTACAACGAAAACCGCCCACACAGCTCACTGGGAAATCAGACCCCGGTAGAGTTCGCGAAAAAGTCATCCCTGGCGCGCCAGGGATGACTTTAACTTGGATCTCTAACATTCCAACTGGTACAAGGTTGGGGGCAAGGTCATGGTACTTACTACGTTCTTTACCCGTGCAATTAATAGAAAAGTCAATGTAGAAAACCTATCGTTAATTCAGTCATAATTGGTTCAATATAGCCTGGCGTAAATCCATCTTGAATAAAGTTGGTACCCGCGTTTAATACCACTACACGATAACTCTGAGTGCGATTCTCCTCTTTCTGTGATTTTTCGTGGCGAAGAGTGCCGTCTAAATTAGCCCCGATATCTTCTCACCGGTTCCAAAGTAGATCTGGTCAATGTGAAATAATACCCGTGGTATTGCTCAAAATAGAAAGGGAGCAGTTTTTAGATCATTTTCACGGAATCCAGTTTGGACAATAAAACCTGAGGTGCTAAATCAAGCATCGTTGATGCAAAATAGAAAAATAATTTCTACCGTACGAGGACATTGTTCAATAGTACGGGTTCGACGATCTCAACATCGGTCGCGTTATAGTTCACGCAACTGTCGTCGACAGGCATGGTAATCATTCCTTGCGAAGTTTTCTGACTAGCACAAAGACTTTTGTTCACACGCATTCCAGGTGTAACCGAGATGGGAAAGTTCAAACCAATTGTGAAATATTACATTCAGGGTTTTTGTTAAAGACCGTAGCGATGGAAAATCGTTCAAAGGGATTGCTGACCAACCGTTTCAGTTTTGGATTTTATCAGCTTAGATTGTAAATAGCAGTTCTTAAATCAGATAGAATAGATCTGCATATTGGCACGCGAATTGCCCTTGGATAAGGGGAGTTATTCGAACTTTACTTTTAGACAGAGCAGTACAGAAATCAGTTGAAGATGTTATGTCGAACTCAATACTATAAACAACACAATACTCCAAAGCCGAAGTAACGGCATTAACGGGCTACTTCATGGAACATTCCGACGAGAACTCATCAGAGTATAAAAAGAACAGCCTGACTTTGACTGGTGCTGTTGCGATGGGCACGGGCGTGATGATCGGTGCTGGTATTTTTGCCCTGACCGGACAAGTTGCTGAGCTAGCGAAACAATGGTTCCCGCTCGCATTTCTGGTAGCAGCAATCGTGGCATCTTTCAGTGCTTATTCTTATGTAAAAATGGCACACGCCTATCCATCCGCGGGTGGCATCGCCATGTTTCTTGAGAAGGCTTACGGTAAAACAGCGCTAACAGGTGCATTTGCGCTGCTGATGTACTTTTCCATGATCATCAATGAGAGCTTGGTCGCGAAGACCTTTGGTACGTACACACTGCAACTCTTCAACGTCGGCGAAAATGAATGGTTAGTGGTCGCTCTCGGAGTCGGTTTGCTTGCATTCGCTTTTTTCGTGAATATCTTGAGTAACGAATTCATAGAAAAGCTATCCTTTTTCACTGCATTTATCAAAATTGGCGGGATTGCTCTCTTTGCAATCGGGGGATTGTGGGCTTCCGGTTTTTCATTCGAAAATAGTTCGTCTAATCAAACCGGTGCGGGACCGGGAGAGTTTCTGGGAGCTGTGGCGCTCGCAATTCTGGCCTACAAAGGATTTACTACTATTACAAATAGCGGTGGCGAACTTAAAAATCCTCATAAAAATGTAGGACGAGCCATCATCATCTCGATTGCCCTCTGTCTAGTTCTATATATGCTTGTGACGCTGGCTGTGGGGGGAAGTCTGACGGTCGACGAGATCATTAAAGCGAAAGATTATTCTCTTGCAGAAGCCGCTCGGCCTGCTTTTGGAGATTATGGCGTATGGTTTACTGTATTGTTTGCGATTGTCGCCACGGTTTCCGGTGTGATTGCCAGCGTCTTTGCGGTTTCTCGTATGCTGGCTATGCTCACAGACATGAAGTTAGTACCGCACTCACATTTTGGAATGCCAGGTAGCATCCAAAAACACACATTGGTGTATACCGTTGTGATGGCAATGTTATTAACGGTTTTTTTTGATTTAAGTCGTATCGCCTCGCTCGGTGCCATCTTTTATCTCATCATGGATATCGCCATCCATTGGGGAGTATTTTATCACCTCCGCAAAGAGGTGAAGGCCAGTAGTCTTGTCTTAATCACGGCAATGATATTGGACGTTGTCATTTTAGGAGCGTTTCTGGTAGTTAAAGCCCAGACGGATATGCTGGTAATCTATGTTTCTCTTGTCGGTTTAATCTTAATTTTCCTGGGTGAGTGGCTATTTCTTCACAAAAACCAAACAGGCGACTAACGACGCCATGCGCAGCCGAAAAGCTTGATAATTTCCAGCATCTCTCCTGGTTTGTACTCTACATAGAAATTACCCCTTGACTCCGTACCTTGGTACGGAGTTTATAATGTTTCCAGGAGATGCATATGAGCAAGTTGACAATAGGACGAGTCGCACAGAGTTCGGGAGTTGGTGTTGAGACGGTGCGATTTTATGAACGAAAGGGGCTGATCGAACAGCCTATAGCTCAGGCCACATTTCGGGAGTATCCGCCAGAGGTAATAGAAAGAATCCAGTTTATCAAACGAGCACAGCAGCTCGGGTTCACTCTCGCAGAAGTGAAACAGTTGTTGGGTTTTGCACATAAACCCTCGTCATCAAAACAAGAGGTCAAGCAGCTGGCCGGCCGTAAATTGATTGAAATCAGACATAAAATAGAAGACCTACAACGTCTCGAATCAACCTTGGCGTCGTTGCATGAGAAGTGCAGTGGGCGTGGTACTCTGTCAGGTTGCCCTATTATCGAATCAATTATCTCACCTGATAAATATTCCTGTCACACATAGAATGCGGAGAATTAAAAATGACTATAGTTAAGCAAGTAGATCAACTTCAAGAGGTGACTGTCTCTACAAACATGAAGTGCAGTTCCTGCTTAGAAAAATTACGGCCAGTCCTGGATCAGAACTCTGAGATTGTTGAGTGGGAAGCAGACCTGTCAAATGAACTCAAAACTGTAACAGCAAAAATGCACGGCACTACCCCTCGTGAGAAACTAGTCGAGGCTGTGAAGGGAGCTGGATTCGAAGCAAAGATAACTGAAAATCAGGAGGCCGTTGAGGGTATTCCCGAAGAACGGCAGAGTCATTTAACCAATGAGAAACAGGGGGTAAAAATCAGCACTTATAAGCCCTTGCTTCTCGTCATCTTTTACGTCTGTGGTGCGGCAGTAATTTTGACATCTGCACAAGAAGTGGGATGGGTTTGGGAAAACTTCATGCGTTTCTTTATGGGTTTCTTCTTTTTAGGTTTTGCCTTCTTTAAGCTGCTTGATGTAAGTAAGTTTGCCGACGCCTTCGCGACTTATGATATTGTGGCAAAACGGTCACGTCTCTACGCGTTGCTATACCCGTTTCTTGAATTTTCGCTTGGGATGGCATTTATAATGGGTTGGTTACCGGCTTTAGTAAATACTGTCACACTTGTCGTGATGGGAGTCGGATTAATTGGCGTCATTAAAGCTGTAAGAAAACGCCAGGTGATTCAATGCGCCTGTCTGGGAACAGTGTTTAATCTGCCAATGTCTGCGGTTACCATCATCGAAAATAGTACGATGATCCTCATGGCTCTTTTTATGCTTTTTAGAGATTTGTAAAATGAAAGTTCAGACTGTAGTTAGCGATGATCGAAGTTTTTGTCGGGATCACAGTTAAGCAGAAAAATAATCCCCTCTATCTATTCCCAACAAGAATTTGGCTAAAATGCCATATACCGCCGTAACTTAAATCAACTTTGTGCTCTTGGTTTTGCTGCGAGATTTTCAACCTATGAGATCATCTTCCGTTCCCTAGCAAGATATTCAGACTGCTTACGACAGTTGTATATTATTGATTGACGGAATGAGTTTTTTACATATGTCTCATTTCTCCTAAAAGTGAAAGTTTCGGTGAAGTACTGAGGTCGGTATGGCATCAAAAGGATATGGAACGCGGTTAAATAGCGATCAACGCGGTTAAACAGTGATCGCTATTTAACCTGTGAATATCTCCATTTATTACAGTTCATTAGCTACGAGGAGAATGTCATGTTGCTCAAATCACTTTCTGCTAGCATACTTGCCCTTGGTCTGCTGAGTCCGCCTCCCTCGTCTGGGTTACCGGAATCATTGATCCAGCCAGTGTCGAATACAGCTCAAGTTGAAGTCCAGACCGAAGAAACGGCCAGCCCAATCTGTTGTTTAAAGCGTGCCTACTGCTGCAGCATTCGCAGAAGCTGCTGCCGTGGAAGGTAGGCTATATCAAGCGACAGGTAGTCAATGACCGTATTCGAGGGATTATGTTTTCAAGAGAGGAAACTCAGTGAATATTTCGGTATCTCCAATGCGACGGCTAGCCACTTGTGGCCGGTATCGACAAGAATCGACACAGAGTTGCTCAAGTTTGCTTAAAGAGAAAACTGAAATGAACCATGATTCTAATCAGTTCGATACGACGCATTCGCTGGACGAGTCGTCTAACTCGTCAAATTGCTGCCTCGCCACCATTGCGAGGCAGCGATTGCATTCAAGTGGGTATGCCTTGCTCAAATTAGTTCAGTGCGAGCAAAAAAACGGCGTTATTGTAATTCGAGGGACTGTTTCGAGCTATTTTCTGAAGCAAATCGCTCAGGAACAGCTTCGTTCGATACAGGGTATGACTCATATTGTCAACGAGCTTGTAGTGCAGAAGGAGTTATAGCAACAGTCTGCATTCATGATAGTACGGTAAAACAGTCTTTCTACCGGGTGAATTGATAGATGAATAAGATAAATCGACCAGCTGTTGCTTACTTTTCGATGGAGATTGCGCTTCACCCAGACATGCCGACATACAGTGGCGGTCTTGGAATGCTGGCAGGCGATACGCTCCGAGCCGCTGCTGATCTCGGCATCTCAATGATCGCCGTTACGCTGTTGCATCGCCAGGGGTACTTTTCACAGAGCTTAGATGCGTCCGGATGGCAGCATGAAGGTCCAATTCCATGGAATATTGAGCGATATTGTCACGAGCTACCAATACGAACCGACGTGACCATCGAAGGTCGTCACATGCAACTGCGCGCCTGGAAGTACGAGGTGACCGGATGCGGCAGACATGTGATTCCGGTTCTCTTGCTGGATACTGATTTGGAAGAAAACTCGGACTGGGATCGTACCTTGACTAACAATCTTTATGGTGGCGACAGTCATTACCGACTTTGCCAAGAAGTCGTGCTGGGAGTAGGTGGCGTACGTGTGTTACGTGCGCTCGGCTACAATGATGTCGCACGTTTTCATATGAACGAAGGGCACGCGGCCCTGCTGGGGCTTGAATTACTCGATGAAAGCGCGAAGTCGGCTGGTCGTAGCACCTTTAACACCGAAGATGTGCAAACGGTCCGTCGTAACTGCATTTTCACGACTCATACTCCGGTTTCTGCGGGACATGACAGGTTTCCAATAGATCAAGTCCAGCGTACGCTTGGTCGATCCGATCTCTTTGATAATCACGAAGTGTTTTGCTGTGCCGGCGAATTGAACATGACCTATCTTGCACTCAATCTCAGCCATTATGTCAACGGCGTCGCGAAGAAGCACGGCGAGGTTTCAAGAAAAATGCTTGTGCCACGAGACATTGACCATCACTACACGATTGACCACATCACCAATGGGGGCCATTTAGGGACGTGGGCCACACCTTCATTCGCAAATCTTTTTGATCGCTTCCTACCCGGCTGGCGCGAAGACAACGCCAGCCTTCGTGGTGTGTTGTCAATTCCGGCTGCTGAAGTTTGGAAGGCGCATCAAGCAGCCAAGCAGAATCTCATTGATGAGATCAATGTGCGTACGCAAGCCTCTTTCGATATCAAAACTTTCACACTCGGTTTTGCGCGTCGTGCTACGGCCTACAAAAGAGCGAATCTGTTGCTGCACGATACGATTCGACTGAGGAATTTGGCGGAGCAGACAGGGAGAGTACAGATTGTATTTGCTGGAAAAGCTCATCCACACGACAAGCAAGGTAAGCAATTGATTCAGGAGATAATGCGGCTGAAGGACACGATACTTCCCGAGGTAAAAATTGTTTATCTCGAAAATTACGATTGGGATTTGGCACGGTTCATCACCTCTGGCGTTGACGTCTGGCTCAATACGCCGCAGCCACCATTGGAAGCTTCAGGCACCAGTGGTATGAAAGCAGCCCTGAATGGTGTCCCAAGCCTAAGTATACTTGACGGATGGTGGATTGAGGGTTGTATAGAAGACGTAACTGGTTGGGCAATTGGTGATGCCAAATCCTCAGATATGGGAGAGGCTGATTGCTCCGCTCGAGATGGGAATTTACTTTACGAAAAGCTCCAAAATGTCGTGATACCGCTGTATTATGAACAAAGAGATGCTTGGTTGAGAATTATGTCTCATACGATTGCATTGAATGCACCCTACTTCAACACACAGCGAATGATACAACAATACGTATTGAAGGCTTACTACGAGTAGAAATCGCCTGGGCTCTCCATGGTTGATCGCCAGCCTAACCTTATGGTGTATCAAAATTTATTAGTTGAGTTGTGAGGTGATGGGTGAAACTGATCAAAAAATTAGAGTTCAAAGAAGAATCGGTGTCAGAGAAGCATCAAATCTGGAAACAGACATTGTTACTACCACGAAACTGAAAGGAAATAGCCATGACAAAAATTAATACATTGGTCCAAGCGCTTCTGGATATTAGCAAGTCTCGTCGAAGTATCCTAGTCCCCATTTTGTTGTTAGCTTTCATACTCGCGATAACACCAGTTCCATTTGCCATGTCGCTGGATGCAGCACCTGCCAATGAGGGAGTCGATATTCGTTTCTTCCAAAAGAAATTGGAACTTGCCAAACATGACTTGAAGACGGCGGTGAAAGCCAATCAACGAGTTCCTAATCTGACTTCAAAGCTGATGATGATTCGGTTGCAGAATCAGGTCGACTATATGGAAACGCTGCTCAAACGCGCAACGGCAAAAACAGACCATGACTTGCATACTACCCATCTTCAAAACGTGGAGAATGATGTGACACTTGCAGAGCAGCAATTGGTGTGGGCCAAAGATGTCAACCAACATCAAGAAGGACTCGTCAGTGATGACGAGGTAAAACGTTTGCAACTTTCGGTAGACCTCGCTCGGTTGGCTTTGGAGCGAGCAAAGCAACCTAAGATTAAAGCGGATCCTCTACATCACCTGCAGTGGCAAATTGATCGTTTGCGATCAGAACTGCTTAATCTTCAAGTTGAATTCGAGCGAGTTCGGTAGGGACACTAAAAAAGGATTGCCAATGTTACACAGCACTATTCAAGCAATCTGCCGACATTGCGGAACTTCAGTCGTGAATGTTGTTGACTCAAGTGCCTCAATTAGGGGGCCGGAGTGGGAAACGTCCGAAGGAACACCCTCTCCCCTTGGCGTTACATGGTTAGAGTCAGAGCAGGGATATAACTTTGCAATTGATACTGTTAACGCCTCAAAAGTTACTCTGCTGTTGTACCTAGGAAATGAATTACGTGTTCCATGTTACTCACTTCAGCTTGATCCATTCAAAAACAAGTCTGGACCAGTCTGGCATTGTCGCGTGCCCATCTCAGAAGCTGGCGATGCGGTATACTATGCATACCAAATTGACGGACCGGCGGCCAAAGTGACCGACACATGGCATGCGTTTGATCCCGAGAAGGTATTGCTCGATCCCTACGCACGAAGCGTCTTCTTCCCGGCGAAATTCAAGCGTGATGCGGCCAGGCTTCCCGGACCCAATGGAGGTTCTGCACCGCTGGGCCGTCTTGACGTTTGCCGATGTCCGTTTGATTGGGGAAATGAACAACGGCTACGTCATGGAACCGATTTAGTGATCTATGAAATGCATGTTCGTGGCTTCACACAACATCCAAGCTCCGGCATAACTGATGACGCTCGGGGAACCTTTGCAGGAGTCATCGAGAAAATCCCCTATCTTAAAGAGCTTGGGATAACCGCCATCGAATTGATGCCGGTTTTTCAATTCGACCCATCAGATGAAAACTATTGGGGCTACATGCCCCTGAATTTCTTCTCACCTCACCATGAATATTCAACGAACCAATCTTCATGCGAGCAGCACAGCCAGTTTCGTGAGATGGTCCGTGAGTTACATAAGGCTGGAATTGAAGTGATTCTGGATGTGGTCTATAACCATACTTGCGAGGGAGACGATCAAGGACCAACTTACAGTTATCGCGGAATTGACAACGCAACTTACTATATTGCATCGGCTAACTTGAAATCACCCTATGCAAATTTTAGTGGCACAGGCAATACTTTAAACACATCATCTCCTACGGTCCGTCGTTTGATCGTGGATAGCTTGCGCTATTGGGCAAAGGAGATGCATGTCGATGGTTTTCGATTTGATCTGGCCTCAGTATTTTCACGAACATCGGATGGAAGTATCGATTTAAGTCAACCACCTCTTTTTGACCAGATCGCCGGCGATCCGGATTTAGCCAACGTTCGCTTAATCGCTGAACCATGGGATGCTTCGGGTTTGTATCAACTTGGCGCATCCTTTCCAGGGCGTACCTGGATGCAGTGGAATGCTCGGTTTCGTGATACAGCGCAGCAGTTTATACGAGGAGATTGTGGACTGGTTCCCGATCTGATGACGCGTTTATATGGAAGTAGCGACTTATTTCCTGATGATACAGTCCATGCATTTCGTCCCTTTCAAAGTGTGAACTATGTTGCATCGCATGATGGTTTTACGATGTATGACCTCGTTTCGTATAATCATAAACACAACCATGTAAACAGCCAAAACAATCACGATGGGCCGAATGAGTTTAGCTGGAATAGCGGCTGGGAAGGCGTTGAACAAGTGCCTCAAGAGGTCGTCAACTTACGCAAACGACAGACCAAAAACTTTTGCTGTTTGCTCATGCTGGCGAATGGCAGCCCCATGTTTCGTATGGGTGATGAGTTTATGCAAACGCAAAGTGGTAACAACAATCCTTACAATCAAGATAACGAAATAAGTTGGCTCGATTGGCGGCGATTTGAAGAAAACCAAGAGGTGTTCTACTTTTTCAAACGAATGATTGCGTTCCGTAAATCGCATTCTTTGCTTGGACACTCCACCTTTTGGCGTGACGACATTCAATGGTTTGGCGCAGAACAACCAGAAGTCAATATGTCAGCTGATTCTCAAGTCCTGGCTTATTGCTTACGTGGCACGTCCACTAATGACCGTGATCTTTATGTGATGATCAACGGCTCAACTAAGCCACGTTTATTTTCTATTCACGCAGAAACAGAGAGTGTCTGGAACCGTGTTATTGACACTTCACTCCCCAGTCCGATTGATATTGTGGATCCCGAGGCAGAAATCCCTTTTGAAAAGGACTCTTATCGGGTCAATCAGCGTAGCATTGTTGTGTTAGCACAATCGACTGTGGCGATATCATCAAACTCCGTGCAAATTTTGTAACAACATTTAACTGAGAGAAATACCATGTCGAGTTCCCTCTCTACACAAGAATTGAATTGCATCGATGCCTATTGGCGAGCGGCAAATTATTTATCGATCGGCCAGATTTATCTATTTAACAATCCGCTACTAAAAAAACCGTTATGCAAAGAACATATCAAACCTCGCTTGCTTGGACATTGGGGAACGACGCCGGGGTTAAATTTTATCTACGTGCATCTAAACCGGATCATCAAACAGCACAATCTCAACATGATGTTCATCACAGGGCCAGGACATGGGGGGCCAGGGCTGGTAGCGAATACCTATTTGGAAGGAACTTATACCGAACATTATCCGAATATCACGCAAGATGAAGCGGGAATGAAGCGACTGTTTAAACAGTTTAGTTTTCCCGGTGGTATCCCCAGCCACGTAGCCCCCGAGACGCCCGGCAGTATCCACGAAGGTGGTGAATTGGGTTATGCATTATCGCACGCTTATGGGGCAGCATTCGATAATCCAGACCTGATCGTGGCCTGTGTGATTGGTGATGGCGAGGCAGAAACAGGTCCACTCGCCACAAGCTGGCATTCCAACAAGTTCCTGAATCCAGAGCGTGACGGAGTTGTTTTGCCGATCCTGCATTTGAACGGTTACAAAATCGCGAATCCAACTGTTTTGGCCCGTATCAGTCATGAGGAACTGGATCATCTTATGCGAGGTTACGGATACAATCCGTATTATGTCGAAGGTCACGATCCCCAAGAGATGCACCAGCTTATGGCTGCGACAATGGATCAAGTCACTCAAGAGATTCAACATATTCAATCCAATGCGCGACAGGACCAGGATTCCACTCGTCCCCTCTGGCCGATGATTGTACTGCGAACGCCCAAAGGTTGGACCTGCCCCAAGGAAGTCGATGGTCTACCGGTTGAAGACAGTTGGCGTAGCCACCAGGTACCTTTAGGACAGATGCACGAGAATCCGGATCACTTGAAGTTACTAGAACAGTGGATGCAGAGTTACAAGCCTGAGCAATTGTTTGATGAGAGTGGTTGTCTCAGAACGGAGATCGCAGATCTTGCGCCGAGAGGCGAGCGGCGGATGGGAGCAAACCTACATGCAAATGGCGGGGTACTGTTGAAGAGCTTGCGACTTCCTGACTTTAGAGACTATGCCGTTGAGGTCTCGTATCCGGGAAGTGTCACAGCCGAAGCAACGCGCGTGCAAGGCAAGTTTATCCGTGATGTGATGAATCTCAATCTTGAGTCACAAAACTTTCGCATCTTCAGTCCAGATGAGAACGCCTCAAATCGCTGGGCAGACGTATTTGATGTCGCAGAACGTAGTTTTATGGGCGAGATATTGCCCACTGATGATCACCTTTCACCAAACGGCCGTGTGATGGAAATGCTTTCCGAGCACCAGTGCCAGGGTTGGTTGGAAGGCTATCTGCTGACTGGGCGGCATGGTTTTTTCAATTGCTACGAGGCGTTCATCCACATTATCGATTCGATGTTTAACCAGCACGCGAAGTGGCTCAAGGTCTCCAAGGAAATTCCCTGGCGGCGACCTATCGCATCCCTTAACTATTTGTTGTCATCACACGTCTGGCGGCAGGATCACAACGGATTTAGTCATCAAGATCCCGGTTTCATCGACCATGTTGTTAACAAAAAAGCTGAGATCATTCGTGTCTATCTGCCACCAGATGCAAACTGTCTGCTCTCCGTCACAGACCATTGCCTGCGTAGTCGTGATTATGTAAACGTGATTGTAGCTGGTAAACAACCCTCGCCACAGTGGCTCTCGATGGATCAAGCTATCAAGCATACGACGGCGGGAATCAGTATTTGGGATTGGGCGAGTAGTGACCAGGGAAGCGAACCCGATGTTGTTTTAGGGTGTTGTGGCGATGTACCCACACTCGAAACGTTGGCCGCCGTCGATATCCTTCGTCAAGAATTACCTGTGTTGAAGGTACGCGTGATTAACGTCGTCAATTTGATGAAGCTCCAATCTCCCCGGGAACATCCACATGCACTCTCTGATAAGGACTTCGATAGTCTGTTTACGACCGACAAACCTATCATCTTTGCGTTCCATGGCTATCCTTGGTTGATCCATCGATTAACGTATCGCAGAACGAATCACAAAAATCTTCATGTTCGCGGTTACAAAGAAGAAGGGACAACAACCACACCGTTTGACATGGTTGTTCTGAATGATCTCGACCGCTTTCATCTTGTTCAAGATGTAATCGACCGTGTGCCGAATCTCGGCGCTAAAGCAGCCTACTTAAAACAAGCCGTTCGAGACAAACTAATCGAACACAAACATTACATCTCCGAATATGGTGAAGATATGCCGGAAGTTCAAAACTGGACTTGGCCGGGAGGGGAACAGTGAGGTTGATTCAATGTCGATTCTCGTGCTGAATGCCGGATCTAGTACGCTCAAATTCGCTCTGTTCGATGAACTGGCTCACGAACAACTTGCCAGAGGTGTGATAGATTGGCAAACTCAATCTGAAAAAGTCATATTAGAATTACAAACTCAAGCAGCGAGTCAAACGCAATCTCATTCGGATATTTCGAATAATCATGAGGCCGTTAAATGGATTCTGCATGTGTTGGCAGACATCAACCTGGGCGAATCGATTCGAGCTGTCGGTCATCGCATCGTTCACGGCGGTACATATTTCTGCCAGCCAACGCTCATTAACGAACAGGTTCTTCAATCGTTAGAACAAGTCTCCAAACTCGCCCCGCTACACAATCCACCAGCATTGATGACGATTAAAGCAGCACAAAAATATCTTCCAGAAGCTATGCATGTCGCTGTGTTTGATACTGCTTTTTTTGCTGATTTGCCGCCGAGTGCTTATGTTTATCCAATCCCTTACGAATGGTATGAACAATACGGTATTCGTCGATTTGGCTTTCACGGGATCAGCCATCAATACTGTTCGACACGTGCCGCAGAAGTGCTTGGTCGGCAATACGACGATTCTCTTCGATTGGTAATATGTCATCTAGGCAACGGCTGCTCTGCGACTGCCGTGCATGGCGGACGCCCTTTGGCTACAACGATGGGGTTCACACCGCTGGAAGGGTTAATGATGGGTACCCGCAGCGGCTCGATCGATCCTGGAATCTTGATTTACTTGATGAAACAAAAAGACTTCGATCCTGAGCAGCTCGATCAAAGTTTGAATCATCAATCTGGTTTGCTTGGAGTGTCGGGAATTTCCTCTGACTTTCGCCAAATTGAACAGGCATCCCAAGCCAAAAACGAACGCGCTCAACTGGCGATGAAATTGTTTACAGAGCGAATCCAGTCAACCATTGGTTCTCTTGCGGTTTTGCTGGGAGGCATCGATGGCTTAGTCTTTACTGCCGGTATCGGTGAACATTCTCCGCTGTTGCGAAGCTGCGTATGTGACAAACTACCATTTCTTGGGCTGAAACTTGACGAGGTCAAAAATCAAAGTGCTCATGCGGATTGTGATCTCGCAACAATCCAGTCAGCAGGTCGCATTTTACTCATTCAAACTCGCGAAGAACACATGATCGCACGCGAAACAGAACGACTCTTAGAATTATCTCAGTCCAGATAGGCAGATGAACATGATCGTATTAAAGGGTTCTAATATAAATGAACATTTTGAGGTAGTTTGTCACTGGATATAGCGAGTTATGAAACGACAGCAAACGATTCCCGATGATTCATTACATCGGGAATCGCTTTTGCCGACGATCTTTCCTCACTCAATTGAGTGGACAACACTTGGGGCAAGGAAGTTCCTCACCCGTGATTGGGCAGACAAAATCGGCACTGTTGCTTTGAGTGTCAGCGTTGGCGCGCACATCAGTATAGACTAAACCACCAACCCCCAAAGGTAATGCAATTAACGCCGCCCACAACCATTTATTTCTCATGACAACCTCCATTTTACAAAGCGTTCGACCATCTGGCAGGCTACATACCTGCAAACAGACGAACAGAGTTAATTGTTTTCAACTGCTTTTGGAATTTTGCCGGTATAACCGGCGGTTTGTATTGCATTCAGGATGTCTTCATTTGGAAAACTACAGCATGATTCTGTAGCGATGTTTGCATATTTCCCGGTATAGTCCACTTTTACTGCTAACACTCCCGGCACATCCATAATCGACTTCTCAGCAATCGCAGCACAACCTTCGCAGTGCATTCCTTCGATGGCTACGAAGGTCGTTTTGATGAGTGGGTTACTTGATGTGATTACCTCGTCGCTTTCTCTCCTGGCCAAGATGAAACCTATGTAATTTGGGAACAACATAAACACAACGGCAACAACCGTCACGGCCCACAACATGATTTTGTTCATGGACATCATATTAAATCGATTACGTTTCGAGGTGCCGGAGTTAGAGCAACAATCGGTGATACAATAGGCGCCACCCGTGACCGTCTGCTTGGGCCAGTAAGTAAAATAAAATGCTGCCGTCAAAAAACCGATTGTTAAAGTGCTGAATACTGGCCGGTATGATTCTAAAACGCCAGCAATCCCCGCACCTGAAAAACCGAACAAAATCAATAGCAAAGGCAACCAACAACAACTGGATGCCATAATCGCAGATAGGATCGTTCCTACTTTTGTTATGGTATCCGCTCTATTCGACTTGCTGGATGATTTGTCTAATTCTGATGTGGCAATGGCGATACCTTTAGTAACACTGCCAAGACAGCATGCGCCCGCTGGATTCTCGGTTTTACATCGGCAACCAGGATTATTCATCTTCTTCCGAATGTCGTCTAGAGCATCCGACCGGCCTTTTGTTTCAAGTTCCTTTTTGATCGTGGCTATAGAATATCCAAAGCAGTAGCACAAAGGCCGTGCGCCGCGCGTCTCTTTCACTCCCACTGGTACTTTGAGCTGATCTTTTGTGAAAGTCTGGCTGTCGGCGAAATAAACGACACTGCACCCAGTGGCATTACAAAATTTGTATTCCACGTCATCAACGTTGCTCACGAATTCATTCTTGAGCAACGCCCTAAGTGTGAGTGGTTTTACTCCTTTGCTTTTGCCGCCACATTCTGGGCAAGTGGCTGTCCTGGACATAGTGAGTTCCATAGTCATTCTTTTCGAGTTAGTGTTGACTTTCTACCGTCAAGTGCTTCTAAAATGGCGCATTCGGCTGTCTGCTTTCTCTTTCCACACGCCGTGGAAAGTCGAACCAGGGCTTTCTTGATCTTGTGGAGAGTAGCAACTTTGCTTTCGATGTCGGCTATCTTCACGTCAACTTTGGCCTTTACATCCTCACAACAGATTTCTGAATCCACTCGCAACGATAGGAGTTCCTTGATTTCTTTCAACGTAAATCCAAGTTCCTTGGCCCGGCTAATAAACGTGAGTCGTTTGACAACATCAACATTGAACTGTCGGTAACCCGATGCAGAGCGGGTTGGTTTCTCTAACAAGCCTTCGCGCTCGTAGAATCTAACGGTTTCAATACCGACTCCAGCCTGCTCGGCTACCTTTCCGATTGTTAGTAGTTTCATGGTTGTTTCCTTCATCTATAGATATTATCGAGCCTGTACCATACTACAGGGTCAAGGCTAAATCGAATAATTTGCTATATTCACACTTCGAAAAAAGAGAGTGCTATTCAAATATCGACGAAAAACAAAGGGGACATTCCACGAGAAGTGGGATTACAACTCGATAAATATTAGAATTTCATCTGAGTATAAACCGCGTAATAGAAAAGCACTGATAAGCAATTGCTGTTTTAAACAGCTTCGTCGAAGGTTACGCTTTTGCATCTTCCTCAAAACGCGGGTCTTCGATTCCCAGCTTAAGTTTCCATTCCATCACACTGCAATAGAGCACGGGCACGACCAGCATCGTCATGACTTCGATCAGCATGCCACCAAAGCTGGGTATCGCCATCGGAACCATAATGTCAGAGCCACGGCCCGTGGATGTAAGCACAGGGATCAAGGCCAGGATCGTTGTCGCGGTTGTCATCAAGCATGGTCGGACGCGACGCACGCCAGCTGCGAGAGTTGCATCACGCGCTTCTTTGACGGAGCTGATGCGTCGTTTTCGAAAACTTTGATCGAGATAGGATGTGATTACCACGCCATCGTCGGACGCAATCCCAAATAATGCCAAGAAGCCGACCCAGACTGCGACGCTTAGATTGATTTGGTGAACTTGGAACAGAGTCCGCATATTGGTGTCGAATAGATTGAAATCTAAAAACCATGATTGGCCATACAGCCAAAGCATGATAAATCCGCCAGACCAGGCAATCATGATACCGCTGAATACAAGTGAAGTGGTGATGACCGAGCGAAATTGAAAATACAAGATCAAAAAGATGACAAACAGAGCTAAAGGCAAAACGACCATCAGTGTTTTTTGCGAGCGAATTTGATTTTCATAGCTACCCGCAAAAGCGTAACTGACTCCCGGCGGAAGAATCAATGTACCATCATCAATCTTTTGTTTTAAGTAGCGTTGGCATTCTTCAACTACATCGACCTCGGCATTACCAGGCTTCATGTCGAACAACACATAGCCTAACAAAAACGTGTCTTCGCTCTTGATGGTCTGCGGACCGCGCGTGTAACGAATTTTGGCAAGTTGTTCTAGCGGAATTTGCTGCCCAGCTGGTGTAGGTACGAGTATCCGATCGAGTGTCTCGATCTCATCGCGTAGTTCGCGAGCGTAACGTACTCTCACTGGGTAACGTTCACGGCCCTCCACTGTCGTCGTGATTTTTTGGCCACCGATGGCAACTTCGATCACATCCTGCACAGTGCGGATGTGCAAACCATAACGTTTGATGGCATCACGGTCGATATCGATTTCCAGGTATGGTTTGCCAACAATTCGATCGGCTATTACAGCTGATGCTTCTACTGAGGGCACTTTTTTCAGAAGTTGCTCGATATCCAGCGCCACACGTTCGATGGTTTCCAAATCAGGGCCTTTTACCTTGAGACCCATCGGCGCCCTCATACCACTCTGTAGCATCACAATCCGCGCAGCTATCGGCTGCAACTTCGGTGCAGATGTTGTGCCTGGCAAATCTGCCGCAGCGGTGATCTCCTTCCAGATATCGTTGGGAGAGCGAATGTGGTCACGCCATTGACGGAATGCTCGTCCGTTGGGGTCTTCAATAAGATTCCCTTTTTCGTCCCGAATGAAATCGCTCTTGGTATCATCATAACGGAACTTAAGACGATGCCCTTCCTTATTCGTTACATATTCAGACTTGTATGCGATGACTGTTTCGATCATCGAGATGGGGGCGGGATCAAGCGGACTGTCCACACGGCCTACCTTGCCGACAACAGATTCTACTTCCGGGATCGAAATCAACAGGCGGTCTTGAAGTTGAAGCACGTCCATTGCCTCGCCGATTGATGCATGCGGCATCGTGGTTGGCATGTAAAGGAACGATCCTTCGTCTAGAGGGGGCATAAATTCTTTGCCTAGCCCTGGCAATGTATTGGCGACCGCTTTCCAAGGAGTCGAGTTACGAATCGGCGCGGGGAAAAACCCGAAAACACGATCAAATCCCAACCAGACGCAGCTTCCAAGCATCAGTATCACAATGGGGATCATTAGAAAGAGTGCCTTGTTTCTTAGACACCAGCGCAGCAGCGGTTCGTAGATGAATCGCTGAAAGATTTGGAAGAACGCCAGCAAACCACCAATCAACAGGACAACGAATATCAGGTTCCGAACAAAACCCTTGTCCGGTCCTAACGGAAGCCAGTGATCGGTCAAAATCAGCCCCACCACTACCACAGCAACGCCATTCGCGGACCAGGGACCAAACTGATGCAGACTTTTAGGTATCCGGGATTCCAGCAGTTTGTACGTGCCTAATGCCATTACAATAGCTCCGACCCACCACGGAATAGAAAAGTAAGTTATCGAGCTGTCTGAACTCATAGGCATAGCGGCTAGAATAGCGAGCAGAAGGGTAACCATACCAACTATGATCACACTCCAGTGGAGATACCGCCTAAGTGCTTCAGAACGTAAGCGCCCCGTAAACAATACGTGAGCGACTGGTGGAATAATCGTTAAGGCTACAATGACTGATGCAATCAAAGCAAAAGTCTTGGTAAACGCCAATGGTTTGAATAGTTTGCCTTCAGCACCGATCATCGTAAATACCGGCAAGAAGCTGATAATGGTCGTGGAGACAGCCGTCAACACTGCGCCTGCCACTTCGCGCGACGCATTAAAAATGACTTTCAATCGGTCTTCTTCTGGATCAGCTTCTTCCAGATGTTTGAGAATATTCTCACAGAGAATAATCCCCATGTCGACCATTGTGCCAATGGCGATGGCGATACCAGAAAGTGCAACAATATTCGCGTCTACGCCGAAGGTTTTCATCCCGATGAAACACATCAGTACGGCGAGTGGTAACAGGGCACTGATTAACACAGAACTTCGCAGGTGCATGACGCTGATCAGAATGACGATGATCGTTACTAGAATTTCTTCAGTCAGCGCAGTATTCAGTGTCCCAAGCGTCTCATAGATCAATCCAGTGCGGTCATAGAAAGGGACAACAGTGATCTGACTGATCGTAGCCCACTCGGGTCGCTTGTTGCGGTCCAGGGAACGCAAATGCTGAACCCATGCTTTATAGTTCAGTAGGTCGTTTTCATAGGCATCGAAGCTATGTGATTTGGCGTACTGTGTGATTTCCTTACGCGTTGTCTTCTTGAAGTCGATCAATACCTTCGACGGCAGCCCCGGTGATACCTCGGCGATCATTTTCTTGACATTCTTGATCGCTTCCAGGGGGTTGTAACCATAGCGGACAACGCATACACCGCCAACAACTTCTGCACCTTCTTTATCGAGCGCACCACGCCGAAGCGCTGGTCCCAAAGTCACTTTCGCAACATCCTTTATCGTGATGGGGACGTTGTCATGAACTTTGAGAACCGTTTTTTCAAGATCTTCAACTTGCTTAATAAAACCCAAGCCACGAACGACGTATTCCGCTTTATTCAACTCGATCGTACGTGCACCGACATCTACGTTCGTCATACGAACGGCATTAAATACTTCTCCCAGGCTTACTTTATTTGCTCGCATGGCGTCGGGGTCAACGTCAATTTGATATTCCTGGACAAATCCACCAATCGAAGCGACTTCACTGATACCTTCCGCTGAATTCAGTGCGTAACGAACATACCAATCTTGCGTTGTTCTCAACTCGTGCAGGTCCCAGCCTCCGACAACATTTCCGTCAGGATCATATCCTTCGAGAGTATACCAAAAAATTTGACCGAGGGCGGTTGCGTCAGGTCCTAGCGTTGGTTGAACGCCTTCAGGGAGCGTTCCTGTGGGTAAACTATTGAGCTTCTCCAGAACTCGCGTACGGGACCAATAGAACTCGGCTTTTTCGTTGAAGATCACATAGATCGTGGAGAAACCAAACATCGAGTAACTGCGGATCGTCTTGACCTCGGGGAGGCCGAGCAAGGCGACTGTGAGCGGATACCCAATTTGGTCTTCGACATCTTGAGGTGAACGTCCCATCCACTGCGTGAAAACGATTTGCTGGTTCTCACC
>NZ_CAXAVM010000079.1:0-31149 GCF_963972345.1 uncultured Gimesia sp.
CCTAAGAAGATTCTGAAGTATTCTTCAGGAGTCCGCCAGTCTTGGGCTATCGCAAGCTTTGTCTTGTACTCCATCGGAATCAACAGATGGAACAATGGTTTCCTCTGGTGGTACTGCTGGTTCCTATGGTGATGGTTGGGATTCCCAAGGGTTGGAATTCCGTGTATGTCCTTGGTGATTCAGATGAGGTTGAAATTGTTAGATTCATATATAATCAGATCTTAAAGAAAGATGTCTCTTACAATTCAATCGCTCGTGAATTAAACGAGAAAAAAATACCATCATCTCATGGTAATCAGTGGAGAGATGCAACCATTAAAGGCATGTTACGCAATCCGATTTATGCAGGCGCATCATATATTGGTAAATCCGAATCAGGGAAATTCAATCGGGCTAATAATGTCGGCGGATTGAAATATGGTGAAGCAAAAAAGCAAAATCAGACACCTGAATTGATTGTATGGGATCAGTTTGAATCAATCATTAAGAAAAAAGATTGGTTGAAAGTCCAATCAATTATGGCAGCCAGAAAAACAGGACATAAAAAACCAAAATCAACAGGTCGAGAATATCCTTTAACTGGTATCTTGTATTGTGGTGGTTGTGGTCGATCAATGCAGGGTCATACTAACCCTCAATTGCGAGCAGGTAAGCAAGTCAGATATCGTTGCAGTTGTAGACCTGCGGCAACTCCAGAATGTAATGGAGCGGTAAAAGAGCATGAGATATTACCAGTCATCTTGGAAGCAGTTAAGGATAAGCTTGGAGAGTTATCATCACCACAACGAATTAAACAGGTATCTGATACCAAGAAAAAACTTGCATCGATTGAAAAAAAGATATCATCTGTCATGCGAAAAATGAAAATGACTGACGATGATGAAATGTATCTGACTTTACAAGACGACCTTAAACAATTGCGAATTGAGAAAGCATCTGTAACATCGGAAGATATGAAAATGCTTCCAATGGAAGCAGCAGGTGAAATGAAAATAGCAGATGATGTAAAACCTATTACAATCAAGGGGCTTAAAGAGATGTTTATGACATGGTTAGATGATAAGCCCGTTGAAACAACTGTATTCAGACAATCCCTTAAAGAATTGGGCTTAAAGGTTGAGATATTTTTTCAAGACATGGGCGCTGATAAGAAATATGGAAGATGGATTTTAGACCTTGGACGATGTAAATTAGACTTAGGGGTTATCGATAATGAGTGTGGACGGCGTTATAAGCGAGATACAGAAAAAAAGGTTTGTCCTGGTGGCGGTCGATGAAGCTGACGGCTTCTCGTGTAAATGCATCAGTTAGATATGCTGTATCATTGACAGGCTGACCACCTCGTATGAGGGGATTATTAGCGTCGTAATCCGGTTCGTCGTATCCCATGTGAGTGGAATACACGAGGTTCTTAATGAGCCAGCGTCCCCTTTCACCGCCGGGCAGGGATTTGCGCCGCAGCATGGTGGTCACTCCCTGGTACGGCGGGGGAACAAAATAATGACCCTCGTGCATGAAACCGAAAAATTCATCGAAGCCGTGGCGGAACGGATGATAATCGGCGGCCCCTCCCAGATGCCATTTTCCGATCAACCCTGTGGTATATCCCTGGTCGTGGAGTAGTTCTGCTATGGTTTGTTCTCCCGCGGGGAGCCCGGTCCCCGGATCTTCATTGCGGGCTCCAATCGGATTGAACTCGTAACCAAACCGGGTGGGGATTCTTCCGGTGAGAAGTCCCGCCCGGGAAGGGCTGCAATTCGGCGCGGTGACATAAGCCTGTGTAAAACGAATACCATCACGGGCGAGAGAGTCAATATTGGGCGTCGGGATCTGTGGATTTCCCTGGCAGCCCAGCTCCCCATAGCCGAGATCATCCGCCAGTAACACGATGATGTTAGGTTGCTCTGCAGCAGGCAACATATGCAAAGAATAAGTCAGGCAGAAGAAGAGGGCGAGCATTGAGTGTGTTTTTATCATATTTCAGTACAGATTGAAAAATATAAGTGTGGAGGCAGATCGAAAATGAAAGGCTGATCTTCAGATCATCGATTGTAATAGGAGGAAAGAACATTTCCCAACAATTTCATGCAATTCAATCGGGAATGATTTCTGAGGAAGGGGTGTGCTCTGGTCTGGGACTGGAGAGGTCCGGTGCGAGAGCTTATACTGATTTCAGCAAACCTGAAGTTGATGGATCTTACTCTGAAACGAATCAATATTTATTGGAATTGAAATATGTCTTTACTGGGAGCGCACCAGTCGATTGCTGGTGGATATTATAAAGCCGTAGATACCGCCGCTGAGTTTGAAATGGACTGCGTGCAGATCTTCACGAAAAATAATAATCAGTGGCGGGCCAAACCGCTGACGGATAAAGATGTCAAGCTGTTTCGCGAACATCTGGAAGAAACCGGCGTGGGACGCCCTTGTTCTCACATGAGTTACCTGATCAATCTGGCCAGTCCCAAAGAGGAACTCTGGAATAAATCGATTGATGCTGTTGTGGTGGAACTGCAGCGAGCTGAAGCACTGGGACTGGAAGGTGCTGTGATGCATCCAGGCAGCTTTGTGACTTCCAGTGAAGAAGAGGGTCTTGATCGAATCGTGGCCGCCATTGACCGGGTCCACCAGGAGACGGAAGGATTTCAAACGCAAATCTGGCTGGAAACGACAGCCGGCCAGGGATCCAACCTGGGATTTCGCTTTGAACAGCTGGCGTATATGCTGGAACAGGTTCAGGCTGGAGAGCGACTGGGTATTTGTGTGGATACCTGCCATATCTTTGCAGCAGGATATCCCTTGATCAAGAAATCGGAATATAAGACGACCATGTCTGCGCTTGACGAGATCATCGGCTTTGATCGCATCCGCGCCTTCCATTTGAATGACAGTAAATGCGAATTTGGGAGTCGCAAAGACCGCCACGAGAATATCGGTCGCGGGTGCCTGGGACTGGAACCATTTCGCCACCTGTTAAATGATCCTGTATTTCAGAACCGTCCGATGTATCTGGAAACTCCTAAGGATGAGGAAGGGGGAGTGCCTCTGGACCAGATCAATATGCAGACGCTGCGTTCGCTGTGTAAACGCTGATCGATTTCTGAAAAGACTGATAAAATCCGAAATACCCTCTCATGCGATCAAAATCCCCCAGTCGATAAAGGGTAACAGACAATTTGTCGAGTGCTGTTGCGCGCTCGATGAATCAGCTTCCCTGAACCTCAATTCCCGATTGAGGTTACTACCCGCGACCCAGGCAGAAGATCGGTTCCCGTCCAGATCTCTGCATGCAGATGACAGGATTTGTCGTTGTGAAAATCGGCCTGATAAGACGAAATCTGCCAAAGGTATATTTATATCTGGTACTGCTGAGCTGCATCATGGCAGGGTGCCTGGGGCAGTCTGCGGATATGATTTCACAGAAAAATAAGAATGCGACCGGGCCCCTGGTTGCGTCAAAATCCAGCAGCCACTTTAATTATTTTTCTCAAAATGCTGGTAAATCTAAAGAAGAATCTTCGGTTAAGGTTAAGATCAGCGGCACTAACCCGGTTGAAGAATTCCAGGGTTTCCATCAAATTCCATTGAATACTCAGTCCACTCCTGCAGAGCAACAGCAGACGGAACTGACCTCATCAAAACAGCAATTACAGAAACCGGTCAAAAAAACGGCGACCGGAATTTCAGAAAACTGGCGATCAAAATCATTGATTGCGTCTGCGAAACGATATCCTGCTCAGATCGCCAGGAAGTTTGATGCGAACACTGACCGGATCAGACAGGTATCCAGTTCGATCTCCCAGGGAATCTCTACTGGGTTTCAGCATGTCTCTAATGATGTTCCCGCTGATGCTCCTGCGAATGAAGTCGCTGAGCAGGAACGAAGTCAAACGGCCTCTTCCGGAAAAAATGAATCTGAGGATTCCCGTCCCGATCATTCACTCGCGAGTGCCAAGGAAGTTGACCGGTTGCTGGCGGAGGCAAATCAACAGAATTTACGAGCAGAACTGTCAGAATTAGCAAAAGATTTACATCAGGATCGGGATCAGACTGTCCCTGCTTTCGAGGATGTCAATCAGGAAATGCGGAGGCTGCAGATCAATTCCGTAATGGAGCGCGCCCGGCGTGAACTGGCCGGGAAAAACTATGAGTATGCAGAGTTTCTGGCAGCACAGGCACTGGAGTCGAGCTACCGGGGCCATGTTGCTTTTGGACTGGATGAGGAATCTCCTCAAATGCTGCTGGACAAGATCAAGAAGCAGATCAAATCGATACCACCGCCTGAAGTACAACGAGTGCAGCATGCAGAACCGGCGGCTAAATCAAATGGTGGCCAGACAGTTCCCAATTTTCAGTTTACTCCTTCCCGCGTGCATCCCTTAAAACGTCGGGCAGTAGAGCAGCCTGAGAGTCAGGGAATTCAGCCGAAAACCAGGATCGGCGGCAGCGATGAAATGCCTTTAATCGTTCCCCGAAATCTGGGATCACAGCCTCAGAAAATTCAGATTCAACCAGGTCCATCTGCAGACAATCAGAAAACACCCCAATCGAGTGGTATTTCACTCGAACCACCGTCATTTGATACTCCGTCAGAAGCAGAATCCAGTGTGCCAGTGGTAGAGCAAGAAGTGGAAAAGAAAACGACTGCAATGCCCTCTACTCCCGCATTAAAGTTGGAACTGGAGGAAGTTCCCGAAGACCTGCCTGCAAAAATCAGGTTGAGTGGACCTGAAGCGATGACACAGCCACAGGTTATGGAAGAGAAGAAGGCGGCGGGGGCAGGTCCACAGTTGATGTTGCCTAAACTGCCGGCTATGCCTGGAGATTTAACTTCACAAGCGAAACCAGGTCGGGACACTTCTGCTGCCCCAGTCAATTTTCGTCCAAAAAATCAGGGGACTGCTCAGGAAAAGGGACTGGAAAATCTTCAGAAGCAGCGTTCCCAGGGAGAACAGCCTGTCTCTGAAACAGGTCTGACACTGGATGAGATCGAGTGGGATCTCGAAGAACGGAAGAAACCACAAGACGCAACTGGCTGGTGGGGAATTCCCACACTGTTAATGATTGCGGGTGGGGCAATCATTTTATTGCTGCTGTCCATTATTGTTATCTTACTCAAGCGGGGAACCAGCGCCAGCTGAGTTGTCAGGCCTCTGGTGAGCTGCAAATCGTGGCGACCGAGTGTGGTGTGCCTGTGCGTAAGCAGATGGATAGTTCTGGTCTGAAGATGCGTCTGTGTCGGGTTAATTTTCAGGCTTTGTGACAAACTCGCCACCGCTGATGAACATGCCGTTCTCGCAGGGAGTGCACCACATGATTTTAACGCGATATTCGAATTCGCGGGTTTCACTGGCCAGCTTGACATTGACTTCACCAGGATTCAGCATGCCTTTGTGCAGCAGGCCCAGTCCCTGACGGCTGATTTCCCGGGTCATGGCAGAAATCGTATTTCCACGCGCTGTTTTGACTTCGGCTGGCACTGAGAGTTCCAGTCGATCTACATCGCGGATGTTGACGGTATCATGCTTACCAAAGCTTTCCAGGACGTGTTTCAGGTCGTCCATGGTGGGACGGCTCCAGGGGGTTTCTTCCATTGAATCTACTCCGGTGTGAAGTCAATTTTCAAATACTGATCCGTACTCTGATTCGAGTCTGTTACTGAAATATAGAATATAAAAATAATCGAGGACTTCCTTAGTTTCAGAATACCCGCGGCACTCGATCGGGAATTGAGTGGGAGACAAGGTGTGGGGATTCGTCCAGATCCGGCGATTGTGATAGATAATCTCTGACAGTTATAACGTCAGGCGAACTGACAGAAGGGCCGAAACGCTTTTGTATTGTAGTGATTATATGCCCTGTGAAGTTGCGAGTTGTAACAGTCATTCCAAACACAGCACCTGATTCTGCTATAACGTCTGTTGTTTAGAAATTCCGAATGACGCGATATTCATTGGCGGTTCGATATCAGACTGGGATGGTCGCAGTAATAAATAGCTCGCATAAATGTGTTTGTTTTTTGCGTTGCTTTCAGTGATGTAAGAGCGTGCGCTGACTATTGATTACTCTGACATGAGTACTTGAACCGGCTTAAGCAAGAGAAAGCAGATTGATCTCCAAATCTTATGATGATCTCTTCCTTCTATAAAAAATACAGCAGGCAACTAATCTGGGGCGTCTTTTGCACGCTGCCGATTCTGACATTTCTGGCAGAGTTATTGCCTTCAAATAACGATATCGAAACCTGGTTGCCTAAAGACTCCGATGTGCGAATCGTCTATGATCGATTTAAAGCCGAGTTCGGAGCAGAGGAAGTTGTACTCGTTGCAGTACAGGGGGGGCTGGATCAACCCTCACTTGTGGAAGCGACAGCCGGCCGCATCGAGTCTTTACCGACGGTCAGGCAATGCTGGACACCCGAGCGACTTAAATCAATATTACATGAATTCAAAGTAGAACCGGCAGAAATCGACAAACGCCTGAATGGTCTGTTGATGAATTCCGAGAAGAATGTGGCAGGCATTCTGGTGCTGCTTTCTGATACGGGTATCAAAAACCGTGCCGGAACCGTACAGGGAATTCGCGAAAAGCTGGAATATAATCAGTTAACCGGAAATGAAGTTCAACTGGCGGGTGCCCCCGTTGTCATAGCAGAACTGGATCGTCTGGGCAGCCAGAAGAACAACAAAAAGTTCTTTATCATCACGTTACTGATCAGTCTCTGCCTGTTGTATTATTCATTCCGGGAGTGGAAAAAAACACTGGCAACCCTTGGTCTGACCATCTGGGCCATCAATCTCACCACCGCGTTGATTTACCTGGGTGGCGGAGAAATGAACTTCATTCTGGGGGCCCTGTCAGTCATGGTCCTGGTCTTCACCCTGGCCATCTCCATTCATGTTCATCATTATGTTGCCAGCTGTATAAACGAGCCAGATCCCTTATCGGCTGCGTTGAAGATCGCCTGGAAACCCTGCGTGCTGGCTACTCTGACCACAACCATTGGCCTGTTTTCTCTGACCGTCAGTGAAATTGGTCCCGTGATTCAGTTTGGGTATGCGGCTTCAGTCGGGACGTTCGTATCGCTGATTACCGGACTGGGACTGACACCCGCCGTCTTAACACTCTGGCCCATCGATCCGGAAAAGCTTCATTCCGGAAAACAACGCTGGGATTTTCAACGCTGTGCCAACTGGCTGATTGATCATTCCGGACGTGTTTCTATCGCCACGATTGTTCTGGTAATGATTACGGGAGTCGGGCTGTTCAGTCTGCGAACGAAAATCGACCCGCTGGATTTTCTCCCCGTCGAGGGGCGTGTGATTCAGGATGTGCGAGCAGTTCAGGATAATCTGACTGAACTCGATTCCATTGAAGCGATCGTTGACTTTGGTGATGAAGAGATTCCCTTTATCAATAAAGTGGAACGCATCCGCAAGCTGGAAGCAATTATTCAGCAGCATCCGGCGGTCAGGCATACGATGTCACTGGCCAGCTTTTTTCCGAAACAGTTTCCTGAGAGTCCATTTGAGACGGCCCGCCTGTTATCGCACGCCCAGTCAGCTCATGGGGATAACGATTTTACCTCAGATGGCGAACGGCTCTGGCGAATTTCAGCACGCATCAGCAGTGATGCTGATCTGCCACAGGATCAGGTCTATGATGAACTCACAGTGATGATCGATGATCCGAATGTGATTTTGACGGGGGTCGCACCCCTGCTGAGACGGGCACAGAACCAGATCTTTACCGGGTTTTGGGAGAGTTTTTCGATGGCATTTGTCATCATTACCGTGGTAATGATTGTTTCTCTCCGGTCCATTAAAGCCGGGCTCGTGGCGATGGTGCCGAATCTGACACCGATTTGTATCGTGTTTGGTATCCTCGGCTGGTACCAGATTCCCATTGATATTGGCATCATGATGACAGCCAGTATTGCCCTGGGGATCGCCGTTGACGGGACGTTTCATTTTCTTGTACGTTATCAGAGTCAGTACCGTCTGACCCGGAATTCTGCCCAGGCATCGCGGAATTCTCTGCTGATGACCGGCGAACCGATCTTTACGGCAGCCGTTATTACGGGAACAGGTATGCTGGCGCTCACGTTGAGCAATTTTGTCCCCACTGCCCGTTTTGGTTATATGATGACGTCTCTACTCGTAGCGGCACTGGTGGGAGACCTTGTTTTACTGCCCTGCCTCCTGGCTTTACGGCCGGAAAAAACTGAGGGGCAAAATGCTGCTGATCAGGCAGACAGCGAGCAGTCTGCTCAAGACCCGCAGCACGCACCCCATTTCCTCAAACAGCAGCAGCGAGGAACGAAAGATCAGTCTGGGAAAGCAGTTGCGTAATTTATTCCTGCTCCCTGGTACAATTGCCGGGGTATTCTGATGGCTTTTCTGGACCCCTAGATTGATATATGAAGCCAGTTCATTATCATTGAGGCTTCCGACCCGAAACAGGTCCGCTTCTGAAGGTCGGCCGGTCTATTCAATCTCGTTTTTCCTGACCCGATCAACGAAATCATAAAAACAGCACTATAGCAGACTCTCGGTTAATACAACACGACTTACTCTAACTTTCAGCTCACAGTGGAATACAACATGGGATATCATCTGATTACAGGTGCTACAGGATTACTGGGAAGATATTTAATTCGAGATCTGGCGTCTGCAGGAGTGCCACTGGCTGTACTGGTTCGTCCCACACGACGCATGACCGTCGATCAGCGTATCGATATGATCATGGCATTCTGGGACGAGCACCTGGGCCGTGAATTACCTCGTCCGATGGTACTTGAAGGTAATATCAACGAAGAAAATCTCGGATTAAGTGCGGAGCAACTGGCGTGGGCGACAGAGAACATCGATAGCATCATCCATTCGGCTGCCAGCCTTTCTTTTTACAGCACCAGCCACGAAAGTGAGCCCTGGCGTTCGAATGTGGGCGGAGTAAAGAAGGTTCTGGATTTCTGTCAGGCAGCGAATATCAAAAAGTTTTATCATGTCTCCACGGCTTACGTCTGTGGTCTGCGATCCGGCAAAATTATGGAATCGGATGTTGATGTGGGGCAGGAGTCCGGGAATGATTATGAGCGGAGTAAGCTGGAAGCAGAGCTGATGGTGCGGAGTGCAGAGCATATTGAATCTCTGACTGTCTTCAGACCCGCGATTATTATCGGTGATTCCAAGACTGGTTTTACAAATACATTTCATGGATTTTATGCAGCTCTGCAACTGGGGCATACACTGACCCAGATGCAATCTCCTGATGAAACCGGACGCTATTACGCGAAATCCCGTTTCACACTGAATGGAGATGAGTCCAAAAACCTGATTCCCGTAGACTGGGTTTCTGCTGTAATGTCACACATCGTTACCCACCCGAAACATCATGAAAAGACGTATCATCTGACGCCGTTACATCCGGTTCAGTCGCGGCTGGTCCATGATGTTCTGGAAGCGACCTGTAATTTCTACGGGTCTGAGTTTGCCGGTGCGGGAGTTGAACTGAAAGATCCTACGGAAGCCGAACGGCTCTTCTATGATCATATCCGCGTTTATAATTCGTATTGGCGGGATGATCCTGTATTTGACAGCACAAACACTCAAACCGCGGCTCCCCACCTGCCTTGCCCGCACGTGGATCGCGAACTGTTGACACGCCTGTCACAGGCTGCCATCGATATGAACTTCAGCTGGAACGATCGCACGCCTCACCGCTTCGAAGTCAAGTAGCCCAGGGATTATTCATGCGGGGTTTCGGCTTGGGAGGTGGCTCAGGCGGCTTTACTTCTTCCGGCTGAGCTTCCTGGGCCTGTGGCGGAGGAGGCAGAGGTTCGTCTTTCCGCTGAACGACTTTATCCAGAATGCCGTTTACAAACTGAGACGAATGCGCACTTCCGAATTCCCGCGCCAGCTCAACTGCTTCGTCAATGACGACAGCTGGAGGTGTGTCCGTATGCAGCAGTTCGTAGGTCCCCAGCCTCAGAATATTCCGGTCGGTGACAGCCATCCGTTTGAGTGTCCAGTTTTCAGCGACTCTTACGATATGTTCATCCAGCTGCGGTTTAAATTCCATCACCCCGGTAAACAGTTCCCAGGCAAATGTGCGAACCGTTTTGCTACGGCCATGTTCTTCGATCATCTCGCGGATTTCATTAATAGAAACGTCCGGATTCAGATCGATCTGATAGAGCATTTGAACAACTAAGTATCGCGCCTGTTTTCGCAGAGACATGAGAATATCGCTAGTTTAGAAAGAGGATGTTGTAAAATCATGTCGCCGGTGACGACAATAGGTCGTATGCCGTGAGCTTCTTACGCCTGATTCTGATCAATTGATTGTAATAGATTGACCATTTCGATGGCAGCCAGGGCAGCTTCTCCGCCTTTATTGCCCACTTTTCCACCAGCACGATCCATTGCCTGTTCCATGGTTTCGCACGTCAGCACACCAAACAGCACGGGCACTCCGCTTTCCTGGCTGCTCCGCATGATGCCGGCTGCGACCTGATGATTGATATAATCATGGTGCATCGTACTTCCCTGAATCACAGCGCCCAGACAGCAGACCGCCTGGTACTTGCCACTTTTCGCGAGTCGATCAGCAACCAGTGGGAGCTCGAAAGATCCGGGGACCCAGAGCACTGTGATGTTTTCTTCAGAACCGCCGTGTCGACGAAACGTTTCCAAGGCGCCTTCCAGCAGTCTGCGCGTAATCAGTTCATTCCAGCGGGAAACGACAATGGCAAAACTCGCATCACGAACCAGTAAATCGCCTTCAATCAGTGTGTGCTTCATCGAGGTGGTAACTTATCAATTTTCAAAAATGGCCATGGTTAATCAGAACCGGAAGAGTCAGAGATTAAAGCGGGAAAAGGTCTGATTCCCTGGTTCAATTCTGACCGTGATCACGTATTTCTGAGTGTCAGCTGATTTTTTTCGTTACTCAGCTGATCAACCCAGATTCATACTCAATAAAAACTCTTCATTCGTTTTGGAACGACGCATACGGTTGACAAGCAGTTCCATCGCATCTACCGGATTCATATCATTCAGCACTCGCCTGAGAATCCAGACTCTGCGCAGTTCTTCCTCGTCCATCAGCAGTTCTTCGCGGCGTGTTCCCGACTTATTGACATCGATGGCCGGCCAGATACGTTTTTCAACCATTCTGCGGTCCAGATGCAATTCGGTGTTACCGGTTCCTTTGAACTCTTCAAAAATGACTTCGTCCATGCGGCTGCCGGTGTCTACCAGGGCGGTAGCGACAATGGTCAGGCTGCCGCCTTCCTCAACATTCCGGGCAGCACCGAAAAACCGTTTAGGATGCTGTAAAGCATTCGCATCCACACCACCGGAAAGAATTTTTCCGGAGTGAGGGACTTCTGTATTCCAGGCACGCGCCAGGCGGGTAATCGAATCGAGGAAGATGACAACGTCTTCACCATATTCGACCATGCGTTTTGCTTTTTCGATGACCATTTCCGAGACCTGGATGTGGCGGCTCGGAGGTTCATCAAAGGTACTGCTGACAACTTCACAGCGATCACCGCCGACCTGGCGTTCCATATCGGTGACTTCTTCCGGGCGTTCGTCAATCAGCAGAATAAAGACATACGCCTCGGGGTGGCTGGCGAGCACGCATTTTGCCATTTCCTGGAGCATGACCGTTTTACCGGCACGCGGAGGCGAGACGATCAGGCCACGTTGTCCCATGCCCACAGGGGCAATCAGGTCGACGATGCGGGTACTCAGATTCCCTGCGGGAGAAGAGAGCCGGAGTCGTTGTTTGGGATGCAGAGGGGTCAGGTCATCGAAGAAGACTTTCGTCGTCAGGATCTCGGGATCACAACCATTGACGGCTTCGACTCGCAGCAGGGCAAAATAGCGTTCATTTTCTTTTGGCGGACGAATCTGTCCGGCCACGATGGCCCCGGTTCGCAATCCGAATCGTCGAATCTGACTGGGAGAGACGTAAATATCATCGGGGCAGGGCAGATAGTGATAATCGGGGCTGCGCAGGAATCCGAAGCCGTCCGGCAGAATTTCCAGAGTTCCCTCTCCGAACATCAGGCCGTTGACTTTGGTACGCTCTTTCAGAATCTTAAAGATCAGGTCCTGTTTTTTGAGGCCCGTGTATTCTGTGAGATTTTCTTCCTTGGCCAGCTGCATCAGATCTTTCATCGTCAGCTTCTGCAGGTCGGCGATATGAATCTCACTCTGCTTGATCTTCTCGTACCGTTCATCTGCTGCCCTGGTGATGGCAGATTCGCGCTGATGCCGTGTGGCGGGTTTGTCCCGCTTGGAGTCCTGGTCGATCTCGCTGATATTTTTTGAAGCCACTGTTCCGTCATTTTCAGATGTCTGAAGTTTTATGGATTTGGCCATAGTGAATGCTTTCCGAATTACAAAAATTTAGTGAGATGAAGTCGTGTGGAGTTCTGGAGTCTATGCAGATGTGTCGAACGCGAAGATTAATTAACCTCTGGAAAGGTTCTCTGGCTGAAAAGCTTCAGTGGGCCTGTTATGGGATCATCAAAGAAGAGCTTCTTGTTTAAATAATTTTAATGACTGAAGATGCAGAAGAGACACCCTGGGTTAGTCAAAAAATCTGTTAATTTGTAATTTTCTGATTCTGAATTGAATCGATGAATTTCGACAGTTCCAGGCCCGCTGATTCCAGGTCCAGACCATTTTGGATCACACCATCTGCCAGTTTCCGTTTTTCTGAGAGAGGCAGTTGATGGTTCTCCCTTTTCATTAATTCTGCTTCTGACCATCCCCGATTTTGAATGACGCGTTTCTGGCGTTGCTGGAAAGGACAGTCGATATAAACGATTTGGTCACATAAATCTTTCCATCCCGCCTCCACTATGACAGCGGCATCAAGCAGGATCGCATCGACCTGATTGAGAGACCGGGCGGATGCAATTTCCTGTTCCAGCCTGCGATGGATCACGGGGTGGACGATGGATTCAAGTTGTTTTAATGATGTTTGTTGTAATTTTGATTCTCCAAAAACAAGTCTGGCCAGTTCAGATCGATCAACTTTTCCTTGATCATTGAACACGACAGATCCGAACTTCGCTCGAATTTTTTCTTGAATCTCAGGAAAATCAAGTACCTCATGCCCGATTCGATCTGCATCTATGATAATCACAGGTCGAAGCGATTTGACTTTATTGGCAACCGCACTTTTGCCTGATCCGATCCCTCCAATCAGGGCTATCGTGGGAATGAATGTATGACGAGACACAAGATGGTTGTAACAACTTGCAATGGTGGAAAATGGTTTGTTTACACATTCCTTCGCAACAGAAACTTACCACACAGGAGGTTTATGCTTGCTGAATCCCTTAGCAACTGGTAGATGAGACACATAGGCGTGCATTAATATCGTTACCGATAGCGTACAGGTTGTCAACAAAAAAAAGGAAAGATCGCTGTTTTACACTCAAATTTTATATTTCTGGCGGCCAGGTCTGCTGTCCCCGATCTGACCTGCCTGATCGGGGGAGTACCCGAATCAGTTTCTTACTCAAATTCAGTAACTATCTTCAATAACTATCACCGGTGCGGAATCAGCAGATCACTTTGTTCCAGCCAGTTAAGCCCACTTGACATATCCACAATCAAGGGGACATCCAGATCCATTGCGGATTCCATCTCTTCACGCACAATCAGCCCCAGAGAGTCCAGGCTGTCGAGAGGAACTTCGAATACCAGTTCATCGTGGATCTGCATCAGCAGGCGTCCCGTGTGCTGTTCCTGCTTGAGTCGATCGCTGACATTCAGCATTGCCTGCTTAATCAGGTCGGCGGCAGATCCCTGAATGACAGTATTAATCGCGGTCCTTTCCGGCATGTTAAGCTGTTTCTGCACGCCCCCCCGGACTCCCTGGATTTCTCGTTTTCTACCACAAATTGTAGTAACGAATTTCTGTGTAGCACAATCTTCTAGGATTTGATCCAGAAATTCTCTGACACCCTGGTATCTGGCAAAATAGTCATCGATAAATCCAGCCGCCTCTGATTGAGGGATACCGATGGCTTCTGACAGACCAAAGGGACTCTGACCATAAATAACACCGAAGTTGACTGCTTTTGCAGTACGACGCATGTCACTGTCAACCTGTTCGTGGGGAACCCGAAAAATATCAGAGGCGACAGCGGTGTGAATGTCAGCACCTTCGCGAAAGGCCTGGCTCAGTGCGACATCTTGACTCAGGTGTGCCAGGATCCGGAGCTCAATCTGTGAGTAATCGGCACAGAGCAGCCGCCAGTTCTCATCCTGAGGAATAAACGCTTTGCGAATCAGCCGACCTTCTTCGGTACGGACAGGTATGTTCTGCAGATTGGGATCACTCGAACTCAGTCTGCCCGTGGCGGCGACAACCTGGTTAAAGCTGGCATGAATCCTTCCTGTCTCCGGATTCACAAGATCGGGTAACGCGTCGAGGTAGGTACTCTTCAGTTTGGAGAGATGTCGATGCTCCGTGATTTTGGCAGGCAGGGCATGCAATGGTGCGAGCTTTTCCAGTACACTCTGGTCGGTGCTGGGGCCCGTTTTTGTTTTTTTGAAAACGGGCAGATTCAGTTCATCGAATAAGACCGTCCGGAGCTGAAGGGGAGAGGCGATATTGAATTCATGCCCCGCCATTTCGTGGATTTCGCTGATCAGGGTGATGAGCCGTTTCTCAAGCTCCAGACTCTGTTTCTTCAGCTCAGCGGTATCAACTTTAATTCCGGTAAATTCCATTTCAGCCAGAATGGAGATCAAGGGGCGTTCCAAATCCCAGTAGAGTTCCCAGAGTCCAGCGTGTTTGAGTTCCTCCTGCAGGATTCTGGAAAGCTGCCAGGCGATTTCCGCATCTTCGACAGCGTATTCCGCGACTTTATCGACGTCGACTTCAAACATTTTCTTCTGCTGTTTCCCGGAGCCGATCAGATCGGAAATGGGAATCATGGTATGATTCAGATACCGTTCTGAGAGTTTGTCGAGACTGTGTCCCCGTTCGCCGGCACTGATCAGGTAGCTGGCAACCATGGGGTCAATGCTGACTCCCTGCAGGAACACGCCCACCCGCATCAACACGACCATATCATATTTAATGTTCTGATTGGTGATCAGGATCTCGGGGTCTTCCAAGATCGGTTTCAGGTGTTCCAGCACATATTGAGGATCCAGGGCCGTCTGCCCGGAAGGGCCTTCAACCGGAATGTAGAATCCGCGATGTTTTTCCCAGCTGATCGCCCAGCCCACTATTTCTGCCTCTGCCGGCTTCAAGCCGGTGGTCTCCAGGTCGACACAGAATTCTTCCTGTTCTTTGAGGAGAGCCAGGAATGTTTCGAATGCTGATCTGGTATCGATGGTTTCACGGACCCGTTCGACTGGTTCTGAAGCAGCTTCGGTTGGAAACTCTTCCTTCATTTCCTCTGCGAAGCGGCGAAATCCAAATTCGAGGAACAACTGGTGCAACCGTTCGCGGTCGGGGTGAGTCAACCGGGAGGCTTCCCAGTCGATGTCGAGGTCCAGTGCCTGATTCAGCGTCACCAGTTCTCGCGACATACGGGCCTGGTCAGCGAATTCTTTCAGGTTTTGCTGTAGTTTCGGGCCTTTGGCTTTGTCAGCATTGGCCAGAACTCCTTCCAGCGTTCCAAACTGCTCGATCAGAGTTTGTGCCTTTTTAGGGCCGACCAGCGGTACGCCGGGGATATTATCGACACTGTCGCCGACCAGAGACTGAAAATCGATCACCTGGTCAGGTCGGATGCCCCAGTCGGTCTGAACGGCTTCCGCATCCATGAACTGATTTTTGCGAATATTATACAGCCGAATGGCATCATTGATGAGTTGTCTGGCATCTTTGTCATTCGTGACGATCGTGGTTTCGATCCCTTTTTCGTTTGCCAGCCGGGCAATCGTGGCGAAGACGTCGTCGGCTTCCCAGCCGGGACATTCGATGACAGGGACCTGAAATCCTTTGACGACATCCATAATGTGCGGGATCTGCGGAACCAGATCCTCAGGCATCGCGGAGCGATTCGCCTTGTATTCCGGATAGAGGTCATTCCGCGTCCCCGGGCCACTTGAGTCCATGGCAAAGATTAAATAGTCGGGTGAGTGTGTTTTGATGATGTTCAGGATATCACGGGTGATGCCGAATATGGCATTGGTGGGCTGGCCCGTGGGGCCGGTCATAGCCGGCACAGCATGAAAAACCTGAAATACCAGAGAAAACGTATCAATGATGTAAAGTGTTTCTTTCATAAAGATTTAGCTTTACCTGAAATTTTAAAATGAGATTGCCGAAACTGGAAACAGGCAGATGTTAATTCTGCGGTGAGAAGCAGTCGGAAAACTGAAGTTCCGTTTTTCCGATCTGTCTCGTTCATTATTGGTGAGAGTGGCTTTGATCGCCATCAACAGACCAGCTGAAGTCAAAACTCGATGAAATCTTTTCGTCAGAATGTCCCGTAACGTCGGGTTACTGTTGTTTTGTGTAGTTTTTCAACGAGTTCAAGCGGGAGAAGAGGGGGAGAACCAATTGTCAGCAAACTACATAGAATCAGAATGCTGCTTGACACTGGTTTTTCTGCATTTAAAATAAAGTAAAGCAGGATGCTGGTCTTTTGAGTTTTCAGAATCGAATCTACATGGCTCACTGAGGCTCCTCAGAGCCGATGCGAAATCATGGCTGAAAACGGTATTACACTTCAATATACGAGCTGTCATTGTGCTGAGCTGCACGCGACAGTCACTTGAAAATCCATAAGGTTTAAAAACATGGCTGCCAGTAAACCAACTGCCGTTCACTTTTCATTGATCTTTTTTGTGATGACTACCCTGATTGGTGGTGTTGCTGCTTATCTGGGTTATTCAGACCTGGCAGAAGCAAATGTCAAACTGGATCAGGCTCAGAAAGATTCCCAGCGCGATGGCGTCGCTGTTCGCAAGCTGGATGAAGAGATCCAGGCTTTGAAAAAGCTGATCGGTAACGAGCAGGAAGAAGTGGGCCTGGATAATAAGACCCCTAACACGGTGATCGGCGCTACCGAACTGGATATTAAGACGCATGCCGATGTGTTGGCAGAGCCCACAATCAAAAATACACTGATTAAACTCTCCGCCCAACTGAACCAGACCAAAACGGAACTGGCAGCAGAGCAGAAAGCCAAGAATGATCTGGAAGCTGCGTTGCAGCAGCTCAAGAGCAATATGGATAAAAAGGTTGACGAGCATCGCAAGGCCCGGGACAGCTCTGAAAAGGACTTGGCTGATACGCAGAAGGTCAAAGAAGAAGAAGTCGGTGCCAAAGATCAGCAGATCGCTGCCCTGCAGAAAGAGAATGAAGAAATTCTGATCGAGCTGGACCAGTTGCGTGAAACAAACGCCAAAACCATTAAGGATCTGGAAAACAAGAATAATACCTATGCTAGCCTGATTGATACGCTCCGCAGCCGACTGGATCAGGTTCAGAAATACAGTTTTGAAGTTCCCGATGGCGTCGTTCGTACTGTCGATAACAGTACCGGAGTTGTCTGGATCAATCTGGGAGAAGCAGATCGACTCCCCAAGCGGATGACTTTCAGCGTTTATCGGAAAGCACACCAGGGGATCGGCCGCGGTGAAGAAGATATTATTGGTGCTATCGAAGTGACCAAAATTCTGGGCCCCCACCTGTCTGAAGCCCGGATTGTAGGAGATGACATTTATCAGCCGATCAGCCCTGGCGATCCTATTTATACACCACTTTGGGGTGTGGGACGTCCCGAAACCTTTGCCATTTCTGGGATCATCGACCTGGACGGCGATGGAAAATCGGATATGGACCTGTTGACGCGTATCATTGAGAATGCAAACGCGAAGATCGATAATCAGGTCACTGAAAACGGAGAACGTATTGGTGATGGTCTGACCGTGCATACGAAATTCCTGGTGATCGGTGAATCGCCAGATGTCGAAGCTGCTAAAACTGACGAGCAGCGCGATAAAATGCAGGAACTGCTGGCCAAGATGAAAGAAATCCGTGAAGAAGCCCGTCTGAAAGCCGTGCGTGTCATTGGAATCAACGACTTCCTGAGTTATATCGGTTACAAGCCACAGCGACGGTTGTTTGTGCCTGGTTCCGGAGTGAAATCTCCCATTAAGCAGGGAGCGAAAGTGACCGGTGTGAATGACGTTTCCACGGGAACTGTTTCAGGAGCCTATACCAGAGGTAAAGGTCTAAAGCAACAGACCTCTTCTGGTCAGACATCCAAAGTATTTGGAACCAGTAATTAAATCTGTCCCGCACAGATTGGAAGTCAATTAAAAAACCGCGGTTGCCTGATAGCAACCGCGGTTTTTTTGTCGCTGTTTTTCCTGACTCTCAGACTGCAGTCAGCCTAAGCTTTCTGCTGTCTGGGTTTACCCTTTGATTTGAAACGCTTGCGTTTCGGGGCACCCGCTTCTGTTTGATCAAGTCGGGAGATACGTAACTGTTGTCCGGAGACCCAGACATTTTTCAATGCCCTGAATATATCGCGGGGCATACCTTCCGGAAGATCAACCGTACTGTACTCATCGAAAATATCGATACGCCCAATGTACTGACTGTCCAGGTTGGCTTCATTCGCAATGGCACCCACGATATTACCCGGTTTTACCCCGTGGCTACGGCCGACTTGAACGCGGAAGCGTTCCATACCTTCTTCGGGTGTTTCGCTGGTAGCCCGTTCCCGCTTGGGAGCAAATACTTTCTCTTTATCCTTCGTGAATTCTTTGTTTTTGAATTCTTTGTCCTTTGAGAAACGGCGTTCTGACTGGAACTGAGGTTTTCCGGAACTGTCCGGTTGTCGTTGAGGTGCTTCCCGGTGGGATTGTTCGCTTTGGGGTGTCTCTTTGAGGAAGAGAGGGCGTTTCCCTTGGAACATACAGGCCAAGGCGGCAGCGATATCAATCTCAGAACGCTCAGATTCTGCTTTGAATTCACTCAGCATTTTCTGGAACTGTGCGAAGTCAGGGCTGTCCATGGCTTTCGTAACAGATTCTTTAAAACGCTCCGTACGTCGCTGATTGATTTGATTGATGGAAGGCAGTTCCATCCGTTCAATTTTGAGTTTGATCGCCCGTTCGATACCAGACAGGGAACGCTGCTCACGTGGAGAGACGAACATAATGGCTTCACCTGTTCGGCCTGCACGTCCCGTGCGCCCGATTCGGTGTACATAGGATTCGGAGTCGCCTGGGAGATCGTAGTTGATCACATGGCTGATGCGATCCACGTCCAGTCCTCTAGCCGCGACATCTGTCGCAATGACGATATTGACGTGACCGGCCTTTAACCGTCCCACGGTGCGCTCACGTTGTTTCTGCGGGATATCACCATTCAGGGGAGCCGCCAGAAAACCGCGTGCTTCGAGTTTTTCCGAGAGTTCTGTTGTGATGCTTTTGGTACGTACGAAGATGATGACACCATCGGTTTCTTCTGCTTCCAGAATCCGGGTCAGGGCATCCAGTTTATGGTGACCTTTAGCCAGCCAGTACCGCTGTCGGATGGTGTCAGCAGTCCGGGTTTTGTCTTTGACGGTAATTTCCTGGGGTGATTCCAGGTAATTGCCGGCAATCCGCCGAATAGCTTCAGGCATCGTGGCTGAAAACAGTGCTGTCTGGTGGTTGTCGGGGGTCTGCTCCAGGATCCATTCGACATCGTCGATGAAGCCCATTCGCAGCATTTCGTCGGCTTCATCCAGAACCAGACAACGCAGGTTATCGAGTTTCAGGGTGCCTCGACGCATATGATCCATAACGCGGCCGGGGGTCCCGACAACGACATGGACGCCTCGTTTTAGTGGCTGCAACTGTCCTTTGAAATCAGCGCCACCATAGATGGGCAGAACCTGTAAGCCATTCAGTTTTGAACCGTATTCTTTGAACGATTCGCCAACCTGAATGGCCAGTTCCCGGGTGGGAGCCAGAACCAGAACCTGTGGGGCTTTGAGTTCCAGATCGATTTTTGAAAGCAAAGGCAGGGCAAATGCGGCTGTTTTACCCGTTCCGGTCTGAGCCTGTCCGACCAGGTCCCTGCCTTCCAGCAGATGAGGAATCGTCTGAGACTGAATGGGCGTGGGTGTGTGGTATCCAAGTTCGATCAGCGCGTCCAGGACGGGCTGGCAGAGTGCTAAATCCGTAAATTTTGCCTGCGAAGAGACATCCGTTAACATACATCAACCTTTCGACGAACCTTCAGCCGGTATGGCTGTACGTACACGTCGTGTAAAAGACAAAAATGGGTCGTGCAAATAATTAGAAACAGGTGAGAGTCGGCCATTCCGGACTCAGGGTTCATTTTCAGGAACAAGGCCTGAAAAGAGTTCTCCTTGAAGCTCTGCTTCGTATCACCCTATTGCTACTGTTTGAGAGCGGAAACCATACAGGGTTCGGCAAATGTAGCTTTAACAACACGATAAAGTTCAGCAAACAGCTGGTTCTTTACTAAGAGATTCTGGAGATCAGCCGTAAAGTGGTCAGGTTGTTTCTTACAGGCACCTGACATTTAGGGCTACTCAACGCGGGGATTATATCACTGGCGCGTTTTAATTGCACGTCTTGAATCGTGAAATTCGTAGAATATCTCGTAACGCAGGCAGTTCCCGGGAAAAGAAGACAAATAGCTGTCCGGCACTTAAGTCATGATCCCGTTTTATTCTACAATATCCGGATACAAGATCTGAAATTGAGAAAATCATCCTTTTTCACGGGAGTTGTTTTATGGATTCGCAGAATGATCCCTCGGAAAACCGGAATCAGGCAGAAGCCCCTGATGAACAGTCCCTGCTCTGGCTGGAAGAGATTGAAGGCGCGCGTGCGCTCGACTGGGTGAAGGAGCAGAATGCGTCGACTTTGCAGGTGCTGACCACTGATCCGCGTTTTGCAGAATATGAACGAGATGCATTACAGATTTTGACTGCCTCCGATCGGATTACCTACGGAACCCTGCGGGGCGAATTCGTATATAACTTCTGGCGCGACGAGCAGCATGTCCGTGGCATCTGGCGACGAATGACTTTGCAGCAGTTCAGGCAGCAGTCAAAGCAATGGGAGGTCTTGCTGGATGTGGACCAGCTGGCGGAAACCGAAAAAGAGAACTGGATTTATAAAGGTGTCGACAGTCTCGGACCTGCTCACGAGCGTTGTATTATTGAGCTGGCACCGGGTGGCACGGATTCCGCCGTCTATCGGGAGTTTGATCTTCCCTCACGCACATTTGTATCAGATGGTTTCAACGTTCCGCAGGCCAAAACCAATCTCTGCTGGGAGAACCGCGATCAGCTGCTGATTGCGACTGACTGGGGCGAAGGGAGCCTGAATACGTCAGGTTATGCACGGATTCTAAAACGCTGGAAACGGGGAACCCCTCTGGCTCAGGCAGAAACTCTGCTGGAAACGGATGTCGAAGAAACCTTTATCTATCCGATCGAACTGGAGCATGCGGGGCAGCGCGTCTGTTTTGTGATGCGGGGCCATGACTTTTATCATTTCAGTTTTTACCTGGTGACCTCAAATGGAACTTTAAGTCAGCTGCCTCTTCCCAAAAAGTGCAGTCTGTCGGGATTGTTTGCAGGGCAATTACTGGTGGAGTTGAAAGAGGAATGGCGGGGCTTCGCAGCGGGAGCACTGATCAGCATCTCGCTCTCAGAATTTCAACAGACTGGTGAAATCAGGCAGGTTCTGACGGTATTCGATCCTGGGGAAACAGGTACGGTTTCACAGGTGCGCTGTGCGAAAGATGCCGTTTATCTAACGGGAATCCAGCATGTCTCCAGTCAGATCCGAGAATTTCGGATACAGGAGAACCAGTGGCAGGGACGACTGCTTCCCTGGGGCGAAAATGATGTGGTCTCAATCAGTTCCTCAGACAGCGGAAGTAATGACCTGCTGCTGGCCCGCGATGGCTTTCTGCAGCCGAGCAGCCTGTATTATGTCAATTTTTCGGAAGGCATTGATGAGCAGCTGCAAACCACGCCGGCGCGGTTTGATACCAGTGGCCTGACAGTAGAGAAACACTTTGCCATCAGTCGCGATAAAACAGAAGTCCCTTATTTCATTGTGTACCGGAAAGGGATGAAACTGGATCATAGTGCCCCGGTTCTGCAATACGGGTACGGTGGATTTGAAATCTCGATTCTTCCTCATTACAGCCCGATTATGGGAAAGTTATGGCTGGAAAAGGGGGGCGTCTATGTGCTCGCCAACATTCGAGGGGGTGGAGAATATGGTCCCCGCTGGCATGATTCAGCGTTACTCGAGCATCGACAACGGGCTTACGACGACTTTTTTGCTGTCGCAGAAGCGGTGCAGAGTAAGGGGTTCAGTTCCCCCAGACATTATGGTGCCATGGGACGCAGTAACGGGGGACTGTTGATGGGGGTTGCGCTCACACAACGGCCTGAGCTGTTCAATGCGATCGTATGTGGCGTACCTCTGCTGGATATGAAACGATTCAACAAGCTGCTGGCCGGTGCCAGTTGGATGGCCGAGTATGGCAATCCTGATCTTCCCGAGCAATGGGAGTTCATCAGTCAGTATTCTCCGTTCCACAATTTAAAGGCCGAGCAGGCTTACCCCAAAGTCTATTTTTTCACGTCGACCAAAGATGATCGTGTGCATCCCGGTCACGCTCGTAAAATGGCAGCCCGGATGGATCAGCTGGGTTATGAATTTTTCTATTACGAAAATATCGAAGGAGGCCACAAAGGGAATGCTAATCAGAAACAGGAAGCCATGCTCAGTGCGCTGGAATACCTGTATCTGATGCGACAGCTCTCCTGATCCTTGTTTGACAGGTGAAGCAGGATGTGTTTGGATAGAGCATGTTTCCTGTGCCACTTGCCTGAAAATCTTCTACCTGATCTTTACCACTTTGAGGTTTCTTTCCATGAGTTTTCGCCAGTTCCGTTTCATAAGCATCGTTTGTTCGCTGATCTGTTTTCACTGGTGCGTGTCGATTACCGCAGCTGAAAAAACAGAAGTCAAACGCCCCAATATTCTTTTGATCACAGCAGACAATCTGGGATACGGTGATCTGGGATGCTATGGAAATCGCGTCATGAAAACGCCGGTGCTGGATCAACTGGCGACAGAGGGTATCAGGTTAACGGATTTTTATACTGCGTCTCCCACCTGTACCGTTTCCCGGGCAACGCTGTTGACGGGCCGCTATCCGCAGCGCATTGGTTTAAATCACCAGTTGAGTGCGGATGAGAATTACGGCGACGGCCTGCGAAAAAGTGAAGTATTGATTCCCCAGTATTTGAAGCCACTGGGATATCGCACCGCCTGTTTTGGAAAATGGAATGTCGGTTTTTCGCCGGGCAGTCGGCCCACCGAGCGAGGCTTTGATGAATTTTTCGGGTTTGCTGCGGGGAATATTGACTATTACCATCACTATTACGCAGGCCGTCATGATTTGTGGCGAGGTCTGAAAGAAGTCTTTGTTGAAGGGTATTCGACAGATTTATTTGCTGATGCCGCCTGCCAATATATTGCAACCAAAAGTGACCAGCCCTTTTTTATCTATCTGCCTTTCAATGCTCCCCATTTTCCCAGCAAGCGAAACAAACAGCCGGGACAGGGGGATGAATGGCAGGCACCTGACCGCGCTTTCGAAAAGTATGGTTATGATCCTAAAACCAGAAATCCCCAAGAACGGTATCGAGCCGTAGTAACGGCGCTCGACTCGGCAATCGGACGCGTCTTAAAGCAACTGGATGAAAGTGGTCTCAGAGATAACACGATTGTGATCTGGTATTCAGACAATGGGGCATTCATGTTGAAAGACCGTGGTCTGGAAGTCGCCAGTAACAAACCATTGCGCGACGGCGGTGTTACTTTATGGGAGGGGGGAATCCGTGTTCCGGCGATCATTCGCTACCCCGGTCAGCTTAAAGCGGGTACTGTCAGTCAGAGTCAATTGATCAGCCTGGATATTCTGCCAACCCTGGTCACCCTCGCGGGAGGCGAGCTTCCAGCAGGTCGGATTCTGGACGGACAGGATATGTTACCGTTGTTAAAAGCACAGGCGGAATCGGAGCCGCGGACCTTCTTTTTCGAGTACCGCAATTTCAGTGCTGTCCGAAGAGGGAAATACAAGCTGCTCCGCGTCAAACCCGATCAGCCGTTCATGCTGTTCGATCTGGAGCAGGATCTGTCAGAAACGATGGATTTGGCTGAACAGCGCCCGCAACTCGTCAAAGAGCTACAGCAGGCCTATGCGGAATGGGAGCGCGAAGTCGCTGAGGAGCAATGACAGCGGAGTTAAAGCAGTACGGAAGCAGGATAACAGGGGCTGAGCCTGCCACTGGTTAGATCAGTGGTGGCTCTTCTCCGTTTTCCAGTTCGTGATTGAGTGACTCTTCAAAGAGCAGCTGGCGTTCTGAGAAACCCTCATCCAGCGTATGCCAGTAGGTCACATCATCTTCGCCGGACTTCCAGCAGAGATAGACTTCCTTGCCATTCCGAAGTGCGGGAAAGTTGACCACGCCGAGTGCAGGATCTTCCAGTTCAACGCCCAGTTCCCGGAGTTCGTTGATATAGGTTTCGAGCTGTTCGGTATCATTTTCGATATCGAGTTCAGCCTGCAGCAGTTCTTCGCTGTAAGCGGAGTCTTCGTCACGTGCGGAAGCGCCGGGAAGACGCTTGATCTCATTGATGCGTTCACGGCGATCATGCAGATTCTGGTATAACTCGACAATATCTCTGACAATCACCTGGACGAGTGGAAGACGAAGGTTGGCCTCTTCAGGTGTGAAAATCAGCTTTCTTTGTGCTTCAGCATTCATGATGAGACCTTTATTTCTTCTTGACAGTCTTCAATTCAGTCAGCTGGCGGCTTCACTTCACTGCTGATGATGACTGTAACTGGTTTTTCATATGTGTTGGGGAATTATAAGAGGATGTTCAGATTCGGCAAGGCTTCTCGGGTGAAGACCTTCTGAATTCTCCTCTTCAATTTCAATTGTTTTATTCCCCACTAATCTTACTGGTAAACTTGATGAGATGTTTGAGTTTTTCAAATACTTTTCCCTCATCAATCAATTGAGCGACTTTTTGAACAGCTTGCTTCAAATTTGTCGCTTGATCCGCTGCCAATAAGGCAGCTGCGGCATTGGCAACCACAATATCCCGCGCAGGACCCTGTTCACCATTCAGGATCTCAAGAATGATTTGAGCACTTTGTTCCGAGGAGTTGACGACCAACTGACTTACGTCACATTCAGGCAATCCGAAATCAGCAGCAGTCCATTCATGGTAACGTAAATCAGCCCCGGTTATTTCAAAAACGCTGGTTTTTCCCCAGAGGCTGACCTCGTCCAGTTCTCCGTTCCCACAGACAACCAATGCATGTTTTCGACCTAATTTTAACAGGGCTTGAGCTATTTTTTCTGCTGCCTGTACAGAATTCGCCCCCAGTAACTGGTATTCAGCCTGCGCCGGATTCGTTAAAGGGCCGAGGTAGTTGAAGATCGTGCGGATACCCAGTTCACGCCTGACAGGTGCGACATATTTCATTGCCGAATGTAACAGGGGAGCGAAACAGAAACCGATGCCCGTCTCTTTCAGGCATTGCCCGATTTGTTCAGGTGTCAGTTCCAGTTTCACACCCAGAGTCTGTAAAACATCCGAAGAACCACTGGAACTGGAGACACTGCGGTTTCCATGCTTGGCGACGGGGATCCCCGCTGCGGCAGCAACGAGGGCCACTGCTGTGCTGATATTGAAAGTATGCAACTGATCGCCGCCGGTTCCACAGGTATCCAGCAAACCTGTGCAGTCGGCAGGTATCTTCAGAGCCCGTTCCTGCATCGCCCGGGCCGCTCCGACCAGTTCTTCAGGTGTCTCCCCTTTCATGCGGAGTGCCGTCAATATCGCGGCAATCTGCACCTCGCTGCATTCACCCTGCATGATGGACGAAACGACTTCGTAAGCAGCTTCGCTTTCCAGGTGCTCTCCCTCAAGGATACGATTCAGCATTGTGCTGAGGACAGTAGACATCGTTGTATTTCCAGATTCTCAAAAGCGGTCTGTTCCAGTCACATTGCGGATTATAGCAAAAGCTGTTGTAAGAATCAGCCAACGCAGTGTTTGATTGACCGAAGTAATTCTATTTCCCTTCATTCTTCTTCTTTTTCTCACACTTGGAATCGCCGGAAAAATTGCTGACTTACTTGTTGGTACCGGAATGAAACTGGTACAATCAGACTCCAAAGACTGAGACAATCCAGTTGGTCTGCGAGTTCGCAGTAGATCATTTTACGAAACGACATACAGCGGGAGATTCCCATGCAGCGAAGCCGTTTTCTTTACTGCCTGTTGTTCCTGTCCCTGGCTCTGACAACCGTCAAAGCGGATGATGTGGAACAGCAGATTAAGCAAATCAAACAGGTTCAAAAAGAAGGTCAGGGGAATCAGGCGGCGTCTCAGGCCGTCCAGCAACTTTCCCAGGCGGACGCTGCTGCATTGATTCCGATTCTGAACAGTTTTGCCGAGGCCAATCCTCTGGCCGTCAACTGGCTATGTGGCGCGTTTGAAGCAGTCGCCTCCAATGCGATTGAACAGAAACAGTTACCGGTTGACAAGCTGGAAGCATTTGTGCTGGACAAATCAAAGCACCCCCGCGCCCGGCGCCTGGCCTATGAAACTCTGATCAAAGTCGATCCGGAAGCAACCGACCGGATTATCCCCGGCATGATCAACGATGCCAGTGTCACTTTGCGACGTGATGCGGTTCAACGTTTGATTGATGAAGCCAAGTCACTGGAAAAAGCAGGCAAGAAAGACGAAGCAAAACAGATTTATCAGCAGGCTCTCAGTGGAGCGACAGATGACGATCAGGTGAAAGCGATTGTGAAGCCACTGCGTGCCCTGGGCGAAAAGATCGATCTGCAGAAACACTTTGGCTTTCTGTCAAACTGGAAAATAATCGGTCCTTTCGACAATACCGGGAGAAAAGGCTATGACACGGCGTACGCACCGGAAGAGCAGCTCGATTTTGCTGCCGCTGTAGAAGGCAAAGACGGGATGGTGAGCTGGAAGTCAGTGAATACCGAGGATGATTACGGTATCTTCGATATTGCCAAAGAGATTTCTCCTTACAAAGAAGCAGTCATGTATTGTGCTGCGGACTTTTACAGCCCGGACGAACAGTCCCTGGAAATTCGACTGGGCACACCGAATGCCTGGAAGATCTGGGTGAACGGTAAACTGTTATTTGCCCGCAATGAATATCATCGTGGCATGGTGATGGATCAGTACAGTGTGCCGGTCACCTTTAAGCCGGGAAAGAATATCATCCTGCTCAAGCTCTGTCAGAATGAACAGACTGAAAGCTGGGCACAGCGTTATCAGTTTCAGCTGCGGATTGCCCGTCCTTCGGGAACGGGTGTGCTTTCGGAAAAACCGGAGGCGACCACACAACTGTCTCGCTGAATTTTTCCCATTTCTGCCGCCCTGTAAGCAGCTTTCCTGAATAGGATCAAGTCATGAAATATATATCGATTCAACTTTTAATACCGCTACTGGCTGTCAGTTTATGTTGTGGTGCTGACTGGCCTCAGTTTCGCGGGCCGCTGACAAACAATGTTTCTTTGGCGGACGCACCTCCGGGGAAAGTAGACCAGGGAAGTATTGCCTGGACTGCTGATTTGGAAGGGAGAGGTGCATCAGGCCCGATTGTTGTGGGAGACAAAGTCTTTCTGACCAGCACCACCGGGTTCAAGCAGGACCAGTTGCACGTACTCTGTTTCGATCTGAAATCCGGCAAGCAACTCTGGGACCGTCAGTTCTGGGCCACGGGTCGAACGCAGTGTCACAATAAAATGTGTGTGGCAACACCGACACCGGCCAGTGACGGACAGAGAGTGTTCGCGACGTTTTCCAGTAATGATGTGGTCTGTCTCGATCTGGATGGAAATCTGCTCTGGGTACGAGGCTTATCACATGATTATCCCAACGCCAGTAACAGTCTGGGGATGGCTTCTTCTCCGATTGTCGTAGGCGAAACTCTGATTGTACCCGTTGAAAACGACGATGATTCATTCACGACCGGCCTGGATGTGAAGACGGGAATTGCCCGCTGGAAAATCCAACGACCCCGAGTTGCCAACTGGACCTCGCCTGCAATACTGAAAGCCTCACCCGAGGCTGAACCCCTGGTTTTGTTACAGTCCAGCGAAGGCGTCGATGCGATCTACCCTCAAACCGGCGAAACCGCCTGGCAGTATGAAGACGGAGCAGGACGGATACCTTCGACGACAGTCGGGGAAAATACCCTGTTTGTCCCCTCGAATGGGTTAACGGCATTGACCCCTGGGTCCAGCAGTGAACCTCCCAAAGTATTGTGGTCCGAACAGAAACTGTCTCCTGCGACCGCCAGTCCTCTGGTCTATCAGAAGAAGGTCTTTACCGTGAATCGTGCCGGTGTGCTCACCTGTGCCAGTCCGCAGACCGGGGAAGTGATCTGGCGCCTGCGGCTGAAAGGTCCGTTCAGCGCAACCCCGATTGCTGCGGCCAACCATCTCTACCTGATCAGCGAAAAAGGTTTATTGCAGGTGGTTCAACTGGGGGAAGAGCAGGGGGAAGTGACAGGTGAAGTCGACCTCAAAGAAACCATTCTGGCAACGCCGGCAATTGCTGATGATTCACTGTTCCTCCGCAGCGATCAGCATCTCTGGAAAATTTCGTCCCGGTAAGTCGCGCTTGTTCTATTGTTGAGAAATAGACTGAATAAAGGAAACTCGGGTGTCACAACTGCTGGCTGTTGGACTGGGCGGCTTTATCGGAGCAATTGCACGTTACAGCATTACGGAATTCATGTCACGCAAATACCCCGGCTTTCCGGCGGGCACGCTACTGGTGAATGCCACAGGCTGCCTGTTGATCGGGATTCTGATGGCAGTGGTGACACACAGGCAGTTCCATCCTTCCGATCGGGTTCATGAGCATGTGAGCCTGTTTTTAATTACCGGGTTACTGGGATCACTGACGACTTTCTCCACCTTTGGACACGAAACCGTGAGCCTGCTGAGGAATTCCGAGTTGCATCATGCCCTGCTGAATGTCTCCGGCAACCTGATTGTGGGTTTCTTTGCTGTCTGGCTGGGCTGGACTTCGGTGATGTTCTGGCTGCAAAAATAGGACAGCAAAACAGGCTGCTCATTCTGTCTCTTTCCTGACAGGGGCGATCTCATATCGCCTGATTTCATTCGGTTCTTCCCCCTGTCTTTTCTCTGAACAACTTTCCCATTGTTAAGATTTTCTGATTATAACGATTAAGCTGCACTCCTGTGCCAGCCGATATATACCCTAACGGGGGGAATTCTGCCTGACCTGATTCAGGCAGGCAGAATCATTTTTCCCCTGTTTTGTGGTTTCTCAGCGGAGTTCGCTTGGATATGTCTTACTGGCTTCGACCTCTGCGTTTTCTGGCAGGTGCCTTCAGTGGCGCTTCTTCTCCCCGTCAGCTGGCTCTGGGATTCAGTATGGGGATGATCATCGGCCTGGTTCCCAAAGAGAACCTCACCTCCGTGCTGCTGCTGTTTCTGCTGGCCAGCCTGAAAATCAACCTCAGCTCTGCTTCACTGGCAACGCTTCTGTTTTCCTGGTTGGCACTGTTGCTGGATCCACTGAGTCATTTGATCGGTCACAGTGTACTGCTGGCGGCACCAATGCAGGGAGTATGGCGCTGGTTTTATGAACTGCCTTTAGCGCCCTGGACTGATTTCAATAACACGATCGTCATGGGCAGCCTGATCCTGGGGCTGCTGCTGTTTTACCCGACCTATCGTTTGACTCGTCCGTTGTTTGAAAAATATACGCCATTGCTGGCAGCGAAACTTCAGAAATATCGGATTGTGCAGATCCTCTGGGGTACTGAAGCAGGCGTCGTGGCAGGGGAAGTCGCATGAAATGGAATTATCTGTTCCCTCGACTGGCACTGGCGGGAATCATCTGGAGTTTTTTCGCATTTGCTTTTGATCCCCTGGTACGTTCGGCTCTGGTGCAGGTCGGAAGCGCACTGACAGGAACTACGGTTGATGTCTATGATCTGGAAACCGGTTTCTTTCCACCTTCGATCAAGACGGGGCCCGCTTGTATCGTCAGTCCCCGTGATCACAAAAGTTATCTGGCCTGTTTTGATCAGATGCAGTTGAAATTTTCCGGTAAGCCTTTGTTGCATCGCAAGCTGATCGTTGAAACAGCGTCGATCTCCGGATTGGAATTGTTCGTTCCCCGGGATCTGACTGATGAAGCGACTACGGTGCCTCAGGATTCTGCTGACTCTGGACGCAGCGTCAATTTTGGGAGATTCCGACGACTCTCCAGTCAACTGGGACAATCCGGACTGGATATTTTGAAAACAGCGGCAGCAGAACAGCTGGATCCGGATCGCCTGGAAACCGTGCGTGTTTCCAAAGCCATCGAGGGAGAATGGAAGCAGCGTTTTCAGGCTTATGATACGCGTCTCCAGCAGGTCAAGCGGGAAATTGATTCGGTTGAGAACTCGGTCAAAACAGCGGAAGGTAAAACGCTGGATAAAATTAAGACTTATGCCCAGTCTGCTGAACGCGTGGATCAACTGGTCAACGAGGGCAAGCAGATCCGTAATGAATTGAACTCGCTTCCGCAAATTGCCCAGCAGGATTATCAACGAATTGAACGGGCCAAAGAACAGGACCTGGCAAATCTGGATCGTTTACTCGACTCTGTTTCGCCTGATCCCCATAAAATCCTGCATACCCTGGTGGGAGATGAGATATCTCAACAGATTGAGCAGGTCTTTGGCTGGACGAATTTCATGTTCCAGACCGTGCAGGTCATGAAGGATGAGCAGGAGCCGGAGCGGATTCAGGGAGAATGGATCGATTTTCGCAGTGATGTGAATGCTCCCGATATTCTGTTTAAAGACCTTCGCATTTCGGGCTTTGCCCGCAGGAACCAGGCACGCATTCCCTTTCTGGCGGTCGTCAAAGAACTCTCCTCTACCCCCAGACAATATCAGCAGCCGATTCGAATTCAGGCCCAGATCGACGGGCAGGCGGAAATCAAAGTTGCCGGAGAATTGAAATATTATGAAGACGAACCCGCTCATGAATTTGTAGTACTC
>NZ_CAXAVM010000080.1:0-31041 GCF_963972345.1 uncultured Gimesia sp.
CACCATCGGTGCGGCTTTCCACTGGATGGATCGCCCTGTGATGGCGTCGCGGATTAAGACCTGGCTTCAACCGCAGCAGCCGCTGGTGATCTTGGGTTACACCAGCATCTGGAGCGGCAACGCCGCCTGGCATCCCCTGGTTCGGAATGTCTTAAAACGCTGGCTGGGCGAAAAACGGCGCGCCGGTTCAGGCGAATTCAACGAACTCGCGGCACCGCATGAACTCGTCTTACTCGACGCCGGCTACCAGCTGGAAGAAATCAGATACGAGTATAGTCAGGCCTGGACGCTGGACGACCTGCTGGGCAACCTGTATTCAACATCGTTCGCCTCCCCCGCCGTCCTGGGCGAGAAACGAGCCGACTTCGAAGCCGACCTCCGCACCACCCTGCTCGACTTCGACCGCAACGGCGTTTATGAAGAGCAGATGACGTTTTACGCGCTGCTTGCGCGGGTGGAATCAAAATAGAGTTTGACGGGTCGGGGAACGGAGATTTGGTATTCTGGTTTTTCTCACCGGATTATTTTAAAGTAAAATAGAATAGGGATTTAAACTACTCGGAATTTGGATAAGCTTCCATCATGAATATCTATGTAGCTCAGATTTATATCGAAGCAGGTGTTAACTATCCTTTCTCTCATTTGTTTCAAGTTTTTTTTGGTAAAGAACTGACGAAACGGATAAACCCTTCGGGTATCTTTATAAAAAAGTATGCCAGTGACTTTGACCTCATGTTTCGTATGAGCGCAAAAGAACATCTCAAAGAACCTGAGATCAAGGGACCAACAGTCTTTAAAAAAGATAAAGATGTGGAATATACAATATTTCTGACATTCAATAAGCTGAAAACACCTGGACCAGTTCTATACAGGCAAGTTCTCAGACAGTTAATCGATCAAATTGTGATTGTCTTAACAGATCTTGAAATTGATACTTCGAAGCTATTAGCTGACTCCAGCGACATCATTGAAACAGTAGTGACAGAGCCCAAAATGTTTAGATTTGATTGAAGCCTGTATCGAAAAAGGACAAGACTTCTCAATCGCATAGCTGAGAATCATTACTATGACTGAGTTTTTGAAAGTTAACATGAAAGATGGTGTTTTCAAAACGGTGTTGCCTCCGTTTAATAACAAAGACTGGTCTAAAATTGTTCCAAATCAGGGTTTTATCTGGATACGCAACCCCTTGGTTGAATTCTCAGTTCAGCTGGAATCCTTATTATCTGATGCTATTTTTAATACCACAGATCTCGATTTGAAATATTCAATTCATCGTCTGGAACTTGATATCTCAATTCCAACAATAGATTTTTTACGTTTTACTGAATCGAAATTCTCGCACGGTATCGATTTTATTCTTAGTGAAAAGCATCAACCTACAGGTTTTAACTTGGATTCAATCTCCCAAGAAAAATGGGCAGAAGTAATGGTTCAGAATCAAATCATTTTTACATGTCATCGACCAGCTGCCGGTGAACCTTCCATACTAACTTCCCCATCAATGGAATTCTTGAATTCAGTTATCTATAGATTATCTCGTAAATAATTTGACACTACCAACCAAAGAGAGCATCCATTCAGGACACACTTCCATGATCAAACGATACAACAATTTAAGCCTTGCAATTGCCATTCCCGGACTCATTATCCAGATTGCGGGACGTATTATAATGGACAGCGGACAGCAGACTCTCGGCTTATTGATGACACTCGGCGGAACCATAATGTTGCTGTTCGGCTTTGCTTACTATGCTAAGGCCAAAGGTCGCAGCCCTCTATGGTGTCTGGCTGGTTTTCTATCATTGATCGGGCTGGTTATTCTGGCACTGTTGAAAGATCACTCGGGTGTGAATGAGGTGTAGCGAATCCGGGACGAGGAGACTTAAGGGGTCAGAGCCCGATTCCTGTATTATCTATTTCGTCAAAGCAATATTCCAACCGTTTACATCGGTGCCGTGATGATAATCGTCAGGTTCATTCTGCTGTCCGTTCTCTCTGTGTTGATCTTCCTGCTCGGCATGCCCAATGTCGAGCAAGGTCGTCTGGAAAGTCGCAATGCCCGGGCTTTCCAGCTGGCTCAACAAATCCAAACCGGAGAACTATCTGCCGATACTGTTGATCCGTGGGGGCAGAAATTCGAAATTCAACACACGCCATCGAATGTGACGGTCGTCACTTCTCATGGCTCTAACGGGGCCTCACCAGCAGATGATTACGATGCGGACGACATTTCCACTTCCATGTCGAATCCGCCTCACAAGAGGATGAAAACTCGCAAGCAGATTCAGATGTTCGCCGCGCTTGCTTTATCCCTCAGTCCATGGCTGATCTCATATCTGCTTCGCATGCGTAAACGTCATGCTGTTCAGCAGGGGAGCGAGAGTTACTGAAGGGACAGCGACTTAATGTTAATACCGCTGACAACATTATGAGTTCAGATTACGCACGCATTCGCTATTAACTGGAGAACATGCCTGATCAGTAGCGGATCTATCGATGTCGCGCTCCGTGGTACAGATTCAGCAAACGATACTTCTCTTCGGTTTCCTGGTAATCGGTTTTCAGACGTTCCCAGACCTCTTCCAGTTTTTTTGAAACGGTGAAGGCACCATCGGAGGCGGCGTGCTTTGTGTTTGTCTTTCTCTCTCTGGGAATGATACAATCCAGTCCACCGCTCCAATAGCGCATCCGGTCATAAAATTGACTGGCATCGTATGACTCATAGAAGGGCAGAAGCGGGGCAGACTCTACCTGAAAGAGCAGACTGGCGTCCAATTCTGTTCGCGCGCGGGTCGTTTCTGCAACCTGTTGCTCTGGAACGGGAGTCAGGGGTTCTACGACCGAATTCAGAACGGGAGTTTCGAAAGAATCCATTGCGTAAATGCTTTGTGGTACGTCTTCTGCGAACAGAGAGGAACTTGCACAGCAGAAAACCATAGTCAAAAACAGTTTGAGCATCGTGAGCCGCCTGAAATCATCGGGCCTGAAAAGGAACGCCATTCGGAGCCGTGATGTAACAGAAAAGCGGAATCGTGTCGAGATCAATTGTACCCTACTCAGCGGACTCTGAAATCAATGCGCCGCCATGCAGGGGCAGTTGATTTTGCTTTCGCGACCGGCGGCGGTCGTATTCCGCGGAACTGCTGATTTCGCGACGCAATTCTGACCAGGCCCAGGGACAGCGATATTGAAAATCGGGATTATAGCCTGCAGACTTGCGGACAACTTGGGTCCGCTGGAGTGATTGCGATGGCAGGATTTGTGCCGGCACTGTTGGGACCACCTTCACGGCTGCCCGCTCGTTTTGACCGACGAAGTGACGGGGCACAACAGTTTGATGACTGGGTTTCACACCCGATATGCGGATCGGATTTTTGCGTGTCTTTGGTTTTACCGCTCGATAAATCACATCGTCTGCAGCAACAGCAGGAGAGATGCAACACAGAACCATGAGGACAGCAAAGAGTCGGGTGATCATCGTCTGTCTCCTGAAAACTTCGAATACGAACAGAAATCCCTCAAACAGGGCTTCAGTATAACAGCAACCCTGGAGTGAATCGAGAAGAATCATTCCAGACTCAATAAATGGGTGAACTGTACCGGCTTCATATTCTCACAGCATGAGGGATGTTCCAGAAACAGACATTGAGTGCACTGTCACCTCCTGTTGCCTGCGGCAATCCCGAATTGCATTCGGGATCACCCACGGGGGTTTCAGCAGAATTGAAATCCAGCAATCAACTTCGTGTCTTTCGTGGTTTCTTCAATCCTGGAATTTTACGGAAGGGTCACTGGGATCTGATTCATTATTTTCAATAGATGGGCCAGATGCCGGGGGTGGCGAGTTCGAGGACGTGATTGTCGGGGTCGCGGAAGTAGAGACTTTCTCCGCCGCGGGGCCAGCTGACGCGGCTTTCGATTTCTACGCCAGCCGCCAGCAGTCGTGCTTCCCACTGTGCAAAGTCGGCCTGTTCGATTGCGAAGGCGAAATGCACGGGGCCGTCTCCGTCGTGCGGCGGAATGACGCCCCCTTCCAGGTGGGCGGCGGTGTGTGTCGCGCCCCGTTTGAAGATCAGGAAGACACTGCGATCTCCGGCGTTCATGGCACAGAACCGCTGGTCTTCTGCCATGATTTCAAATTCAAAGAGCCGCTGATAAAAGTCGATGGCGAGCTGCAGATCATCAACGTAAATTGCTGTTTCCAGCACACCATGTACTTTCACGACTCTCTCCCCTGTTCAGGCTGCCTGCCCTGTTGCTTGTTGTTCTTCTTCTGCTGCCGCGTACTGCAGGATATCGCCTGGCTGGCATTCCAGAAACTCACAGATTTTTTCCAGCGTCGCAAAGCGAATCCCTTTGACTTTTCCCGATTTTAACAGCGAAAGGTTCTGTTCGGTAATTCCCACGTGCTTCGCGAGATCGCGGGAAGTCACTTTGCGCCGTGCCAGCATGACATCCAGGGTAATATAAATTTGCATGATATCTTGAATCACTTTCCGAAGCAGGACGGTTCTCTCATTCCACTATAACTGAATGTCACAGATCAGACCAGCGGTTAAACAATCTGGGCATGCTCTTCCGCGATCAGGCTGGCCCGCTTTAACAGGTTCGCCAGCAGAAAGATCAGTGCGCCGACTCCTGCCAGGATGAACTGATTCGAACCGACGCTGATCGCCAGCATGCGTTGTCCGGGGGGATTATGCATCGTCAAGACAACGCTGAGAGCCGCTCCGCAGACGGGAGATAATAACGCAGAGCCCATCAGACCCAGGGCAAACCGTTTCAGCAGCCGACTGTTTTGTGTGCCCAGGTAATCTTCGACACAACAGGCCTTGAGAAAACGACGCAGCGAAAGCAGTCCCCAGTACGTGGGTGCCAGCAGCAGGGCAGTCAGCAGAACCATGCCGACTTTCGTCGATATCGGCAGCGGAAAGGGAATGGCTCTGACAGGGATTCGGCCATTCTGCATCGCGATCAGGTCGGCACAAAACCAGACCCAGAGTAAAAATGCGGGCAACACCCAGAGCGTCTGTGCACACAGATAATACAGAAGGCGGCACATGACACTGGTACGATCTTTTCGAGCCATCTCAGGAATCCTTTCCAAGGGGTTTTAATGTAAGACGGCGAACTTTTATCGTTTTACGATAAACACTGCAATCCCAGTTTCACATGTTTTTGCAGAACCGGTTCCGTATTTTCATCTGAAGCTCACAGGCGGCATTCGGATAGAATGGAACGCCTGAGTGAAATTCTGGAATGAGCGGGCACGTCGTGCAAGCCGACAGAGGAGAGCCGAGGGGCTCTCTGGTTGGAGACTCGCAATTTCAAATGAGGCTCCCGTGTGCCATGGCCGGCTTGTCCGGCCGTCCTGAACGAGTATGAATAATCTGGTTCCGGATGCTCGTTCTGCTCGGTCCGAATTGTATTCTGAAGCAGCTTTTTTGATGGGGTCGCTGGTTGTTCGCGCGCACTGTTGGGCAAGCCAACAGTGGCACCCAATTTAGCAAACCAACGTAATAAGCCAACGGAAGTAGCCTGTGTAACGGTGGTATCCAACGAGACATTGGCACCCGGACGGGTGAGAGGACATTGAAATATTGTTTTTGTTGTGGGGTTCATTCTTGTGTTCGATCTGTGGTTCAGTGGTCTGTGGTTGTGTTGCATGGTGGATTATTTTCTGGAAAGGCATGGGGGCGTCAAGAGGGATGATCAATCTCATGTGGCGATACGGGTTGAGAGAGAACCGATCTGCTGCGAGGTCGGGGCGGTGCCGGGACGATGCGTTGCGATCTGCGGCGACCCGCAGGCTACCATCACGAACGGGTGTTGTTTCAGGCAGTGCAAATCTGGAATAAACAGGCTATTTTGTAGTGAAGAGCCGGAACAAGTGGCTTGTGTTTCGGTGCACAGTAAACTGGTCACGCGCGCGACTCAGTTAGGTGCTTATCCTCGGCAGCGGCACCCTGGTGTCAAGTCGAATTTGATCAGTGCGTCTGCTGCATATTTCGCCGCTAAGCCTGGGACAGCCAGGGAAACGAAAAGAAAGAGATTTTGATTTTCTGCTTGAGTTCAAGAAATAATTCCCCATAATTTTATTTACACATAATCACAGCGCTTCTGTTATTCTCAATTAGAAATCATCAGCATGATCCAATTCGATTGCGAAACCTGTTTTCAGGAATACAAAGTACGCGACGACAGGGCGGGACAGACACTGAAGTGTAAATCCTGTGGCAGTAAAATGCGGGTTCCTGCCGCGGGGGATGAGGGAGATTTCGACGACGAATACATCGAGCCCGTTCGTCCCAGCCGAAAAAAGAAAACCGGGTCCGCAAAGCAGAAGTCGAAATCAAAAGGCAGTTCCAACACGGCCGTCTATGCGATCGCAGCGGGTGTCGGACTGCTGGTACTCAGCGGACTGGGATTTCTGCTGCTGGGAGGCAAAGATGCCGGACAGAATAGTGTGGCCGGTAATGGAGGCGCTGAGAATTCTGCAACCGGGGGAGAAGCATCAACTGGCTGGTTTTCCCTGGTGGACCCACCCCGCGTTTCGACAGACTGGACCGCCGACCCCGCGCTTTCGATTGACCTGAAAGAGCGAGATGACAATTTCATCACACCCAACGCTCATTCTCCCTACATCGGAATTAAAGCCGCGGCAAAAAGTATTCCGTCAATTTCAGTCTGGAACCTGGCTACCGGAGAAGAGATCAATACATTGAGCCTCGAATTACCAGGGGAAAATAATTATTATAACCCGAAGGTCAAGCTCAGTTCCGATGGTAAAACCCTGTTGGCGACTGCACGAAACGCAAAAACAAAAATTTCCAAACTGGCAAGTTTTGATGTCTCATCTGGTAAAGTGATCGCAACCTGGGAAGCCGGCCCTGCAGAGACGAATGTTTCAACATATGAATTCTGCGGTCCATCCAAAGTGTTTATAAAGACGTTGCGCAAAGAGAATACTACGTTTATTCATGAAATCTCACTGTGGGATTTACAATCGGGCAAACAAATCAAAGATGCCCTTGCAACATCAAATCACAACGATTTCAATTCCTTTGCCTACAGAATCTCTCCAGGCGGCAAATATCTCATCGCAGGAATGTTTCGGACTTTATCTGTCTATGACCTATCGTCGCTGGAACTCGTCAAAAAGATTGAGTTATTAAAGCTCGTCAAGGCGGCGGATCCAGGGAACATCGTTTCTGATACTCTCTCTGTGATCGAGAAAGCATTCTCCGATGATGGGACAGAACTGGCATTATGGATGAAGGATTCGAATGGAACGTCTCTCTGGATTATGAACCTGAAAGATGGATCAGTCTCCAATCTGTTATATTTTCCTGGTGATCTCTATAAAGCGTTCAGCAATCCAGGCTATTCAGGTGATACGCTTGCCTGGAGTCCAGACGGAGAGGGCTGGTTAATACACGGAGCCATATTTGTTGACCGCAAGCGAAAGCAGGTCACCTGGGCACTCAAACCGGTTCCCAATGTGTTTAGCCGTGCACAGGTTTTTCTCACAGGAGACTCCCTCATCACACAGACAGACAGTGCAATGGAAGACGCGAAAGGTAATACGCTTTACGACAGGAAGCCATTCCTGGTAACGGTCCCTCTCCCCCGGGAAGAAATTCAACAATCTCTGGCTGCATACGACAGCAAGTCTGAAGCTTATCTTGGAGTCGGTCAGCAGGTCAGTCTGGAAGTAAACGTGGGGGAAATCAAATTTGGCAAACCCGATGAGGTCAAGTCGATACTGAGTGACGTCATTACGCAGCGGCTGAAAACGGAAGGCTTTGAAGTCGCCGCAGATCAACCGATTGTGTTCAAGATCGAATACCAGGAACAGGCGGGGAATACATTGCAACTTGCGAAAAATGTCAAACCCTCCGTACAGAATCCACTGGGGCGAGTCGCTACGGGACAGACACTGGAAACGACGGCTGCCCTGTTTGAACTTTCCTGGATTGATCAGGAATCACAGAAAACCCTCTGGTCGAAAAAAGTCGCCATCAATCCTCGAGTCCTGTTTTTAAGGGAAGCCACCGCAGAGGGTGCGCGCACTGAAATGTTTGAAAATCTGCAGGGCAGACTGCGGGCTGAACTCATCCCCTATTTTATACCTAAAGACGACAAACTGAAAATGCTGCCCTTTGAAATCGAGTTACCAGACTGATGATTCAGGCGGAAAGCTGGCATCTGCAGGCATGGCTTCTTATTGATTTTATCAACCAGGATTGAATAAAAGTGAGCATTCCAAGCACAATACTGGACCAAGAGGTCCGTTATTGTTTGTCAACGTTTCTGCTCACTTTGAAAATGTAAAAGGTCCTGAGTTATGTCCAAATCTTTCCGTTATCTGTCTGGTTTATTTTTACTGATGGTCGCTGGAATCGGCTCTGAAGAAATCCATGTGGCGCACGCTTCCGCGCCTGACCAGTGCGATCAGGAAGCAGATCAGGAAAAAACTGAGGGAGAAAAGCGGCTGAGCAAATTCATGCGGGAGAAGCTGACCAGCTCGCAACAGGTTCTGGAAGGACTGATGGTGGAAGATTATGACCTGATGCAGAAAGGGGCCCAGCGGATGATCGAGATGAGTAATGCTACTGAATGGCAGGTAATTGAAGGTCCCATATTTGCAAGACAGAGCGATGAATTCCGTTCCACCGCAAAAGAAGTGATCAAATTTGCCAAAGAAAAAAACCTCGATGGTGCGTCGCTCAGTTACCTGCATTTAACGATGACCTGCATCGCCTGTCACAAAAAAGTCAACAAGGTCATGATCTCCCAACGTTAATCTTCCAGAGATGGCTACAAAACGCAAACAGGGGAATGTGAATCGAAATCACAGTCCCCTGTATATTTAAGCTGAATCAACTCGTTTACTTTTCAGTAGCAGCCGTCGAAGCGGTCTTTTCTGCGGGTTTCGCAGGCAGAATACGAATCACGCGTCCGCTCTGATGTTTATCGCCGTCCATCTCTACCGTGCGAATGCGGATCAGATGGGTTCCCGGCTTCAGACCGGCAGGCAACTTCGTCCGCCAGAGATGCGAAGATTTTTTCGCTTTGGGCAGATCGCGATACTTCTTACCTTCCACAGCGTTCTCTGCTTCAGACAGTTTGTTGAAGCTGGGATCAATTTCGTCAATCTGTTCCATGGCTGTCCAGCTGCCGGACTCTCCGATCAGCATTTCTACTTTCGAGCGTTCTGAGCCATTGAAAATATTGGCAAAGATCTCGGTTTCAGCAGTCTGATCTGCAGTCACCTCTTCGGGTGCCAGAATATTCATCTGATAACTGGCAGCACGGCCGGCGGCCCGGAAATCGAGATCGTATTCGGTACCGTCAAAAGTGATGATCGAATATCCGTTCGGCGCACCGTCCGCCATCATCGTGTGGGGAATCCCCCGCTCATCCGGTGACCCCGACCACCAGCTGCCACTGACTGTGACATTGATAATATGATGGTGTGGTTTTGGTCCACGCCAGCCATCTTCTTTCGTGATGAAGCGATGCTCATGATGATGCGTGTGTCCGGAGATCGACATGCAGAACGGACGTTTTTCAATGAGGCGATACAGGTCCTGACGATCTTCCACCCCTACCAGCGGGATATGCATCATCAGTACGACCAGCTGGTCATCGGGAATCTGCTGCAGGTCATTTTTCACGAACTCGATCTGCTCTTTTCCCAGGCCACCTTCATAATGGCCTTTCTTCTCCATTTCTTTTTTTGTTTTATTTTCTTCGGGAACAATCCAATTGATATCGTCCAAAACGATAAAGTGAACCTGCCCGTAATCGAACGAATAATAAGCCGGTCCAAAAGCCCGTTCAAACGTTTCATCACTCAACTTGTCATTGGGTGCATCATAATTGATGTCATGATTTCCGATCACGTTGTACCAGGGAATTCCGAGCAGCGCGATGCCCCGGGCCTGTGATTCAAACAGGGAAAGGTCGTCAAACAGAATATCTCCCAGTGTCACGCCAAACGAAGCATCAGTGCCCACCAGTTCTTCAATGACATCATGGGCAATGTAATCGATTTCTTTCTGATCTCGTGGTTGGGGATCACCAAAAAAGATCGCCCGGAACTGTGCTGGCTCTTTTTGAGGGTAGAGAGGAAAATCAACCGAAGCAGGCAGCGGACCTGTCGGCTTGACGCCCGGATATTTTGACTGGGGAGATCCCGCGGGTTTATGAATATAGTAAAATTCCGGCGTCAGATTTTTGCTGAGTGGCGTTCGCCAGCCCTGGGGTTTGATGACAAATAAAATGGTGTCGTCGTTTACCGGCAGTTCATATTTTCCGGCTTGATCAGTACAGACGACTTCACGACCATTGGAAACACGCACACAGCCCAGCCCCTGCTCGCCCGGATCTCGTTTGCGGTTACGATTCGTATCCTGAAAAACATATCCGGTGGCGGTCTGCTGAACTTCAGGCTTTGATTCGGCCTGAACCGGCATATTCAGGGAACCGAGCAGCAGACTTCCCAGTACGATTTTTGCGAGTATGATTTTTGATAGTGACAATCGACTCATGTAATTTCCTTTGTATTTCGAAATCAAAAGCAATGCTTAATCTGGTGTATTAATATGGTACGTGTTCCCAGCGACAGACAAAACCGACCGATGAGAACTTCTTTGTTTTGCCCCGAACCAGTGCAGTGTACGATTGACGAGAACTATATGACGTGTGGCATATCACCGCTGATACTCTACTGTTTAAATAACACAACCGGAGTGCGGCGTATTTGAACCGACTCCGGTTGTTGAATTCTAAAAGATCAATTCTCTTGAACAGGTTTTAGACTGTGTCCAGTTTTACTGTAGCGTCTCCAGGACCATTTGGAGCGAGTATAATAGATTGAGAGACACTATAGTTAAATGTGATACGCTCTAAAAGTTATCGATGACTTCTCGGCCTGAACGGGTGCCTAATGCCTGTAAAATGGTTTGACTGATGTTTTCCGAAATGAAGCGGCAGGAACCATCGACCAGACAAACCTGAACTCCGCCATCATGCAGACTGCGCATGGCAGCAATCTGGGTTCCGTCGTTGGCCTCGCTGCAGGGCATTTCCGTGGTACTGCTGCATCTGCTCAGAATGTCGGCTGTCCGGCTGTTCGGACTGCGTCCCGCACTGAAGGCAGAGCCTCCCATCCCGGAATAAACCCAGGCACCACGGGCATCGGCGGTCACATCATTCAGATAGGCTAATTCACCCACCAGAAAGGTGTTGGTCGTTCCATCTTTGATATCCCGGATATTCACGGACGAATTCATTGTAAACACGCCGCCCGTGGTATTGTTATAAGAAGCCGTCAGGTCCCCTGAACCATAATTGGCTCCATAGTTTCCGCGTGACATGTGCTCCAGAGAACGGAAGGCAACATTGCTGCGCCGGTCCCAGGGGTGGCTGGGGCAGCGATAGGCGGCAGGAGAATAATGTCCGAAGATGTTATTCATGTAATCCAGTGGATCGCCGGCATTCAATACCGGTACCGCATTTTCCCATAAGGCGCTCTGTTCCATCTGGGGCAGAACAAAGACCAGCCAGTTGCCTCCCATACTTTCCCCATTGAAGCTGCCACACTCCTGGGCGCCGGTCAGGATGGTGGGGGGATTCCCAGCACAGGGGCCGATCACACCACCGGGAGGAAAGACATTGTGCGTGTCATGGTAATTCTGTAACGCCAGTCCCAGCTGTTTCAGATTGTTTTTACAGCTGCTGCGACGGGCGGCTTCTCGTGCCTGTTGCACGGCAGGTAAGAGTAAGGCGATCAATATCGCGATAATGGCAATGACGACCAGCAGCTCAATTAAAGTAAATCCTCGGCGTTTTCTGGAAGTCTGATTCACGGGCTTAACTACGAATAGTAAGCGTTGCATCATGCTCTCCTTCATAAATAAAAAATGACATAGGACAATTTCTGTTTTGAAAACCATTCCGATGTATGAGTGCAGGGCTCTCCCGTCTGGGAGCTTCCCTGCGCATACTATGAAAATGATTTCTGTGAGCAGAATCACTGACAGACTGAGTTTTAAGGTCTGTCAGTGATCTCGAGCGTTTTTTCACGAGCAGCAGCGAAAGGCAATCTGGTTCTGATCCAGATCCATACTCAGGGATGGCTTAAGGATCGGTGTATTCGGGAGTCGGAGTCGAATCGCCGGGCACACCTTCCTCTGGTTCTCCGGAACAACCAGAAGTTGTCAGAGCCAGACAGGTAAAACAAAACATACATAACAATAATTTCTTCATCACTAGTCTTTCCGATAATAGAATCTTACAGATAAGTCGAGGAATGATTTTGCTGATCATTCCCCGACTTGTACTTGTTGAATAAACCTGAACCCAATCTGCCTGAGCCTGATTGCACCGTGCGATCTCAGGCAGTTCAAATGATTCTTGAGAGGGTTCGGTCTTAGAAGTTGTCGATGACTTCACGACCCCCGCGGGTACCCAATGCACTCCAGATCGTCTGGCTGATGTTTTCTGAAATGAAGCGGCCGGAACCATCTACGAAACAGACCTGCACACCACCACTATGCAGACTGCGGGCAGCGGCAATTTGAGTTCCATCATTCCCTTCGGTGCAAGGCTGTTCCGTCGTTGTACTGCAGCTGGCCAGAATGTCGGCCAGCGTACTGTTCGGGCCACGGCCGGCACTGAAAGCGGATCCCCCCATCCCGGAATAAACCCAGGCACCACGTGCATCAGCAGTGACATCATTGGTGTAAGTCAACTCACTGACCAGCAATGTGTTGGTGGTACCATCTTTGATGTCACGGATACTCACAGAAGAATTCATCGTGAATACACCACCTGTCAGGTTATTGTAAGAGGCTGTCAGATCACCAGCGCCGTAGTTGGCACCATAATTGGCACGGGACATATGCTCCAGAGCCCGGAATGCCACATTGCTGCGACGGTCCCAGGGATGGCTGGGGCAACGATAAGCTACGGGCGAAAAATGACCAAAGACGTTATTCATGCTGTCCAGCGGATTTTGTGTATTCAGAATGGGAGCCGCTTTTTCCCACAAAGAACTTTGTTCCATCTGAGGCAGAATAAAGACCATCCAGTTTCCCCCCATACTCTGCCCACTGCATTCCTGGCTGCCTGAAAGATTAGTGGGAGGCGTACCGGCACAGGTTCCAATCACACCACCGGGAGGAAAGACGCCATGTGTGTCATGGTAGTTTTGTAGAGCCAGCCCCAACTGCTTGAGGTTGTTTTTGCAGCTGCTGCGGCGGGCGGCTTCCCGCGCCTGCTGCACTGCGGGTAACAGTAACGCAATCAAAATTGCGATGATGGCAATTACCACCAGTAATTCAATCAAAGTAAATCCACGACGTGGTGCTGATTGAACAGCACGCGCACCGGCAAGGCGCGAAAAGCGAAGAAGCATCAAGCATCCCCTCAAAAGCAAAGAATGAAAAATAAAAATTGTTTCAGCGTTTCAAGGCACTTTGCTGCCGGTGTCGGTCTTGACTGACCAGGGCTCGGGGGAAGAAAACTTCACACTCCGAATTTTTGGGAATCTTACTGATGGATTATTAAGATTACATGTCCGAAAAATGAATACTTCTACGTGAGCATCGCCGGTTCAGACCACAACAGAATCACAGCAGGCGACGAACCAGGAGTTTGTTCGTGAGAAGAATCCCCGTTTCTCAGCTGCTTTCATTCGATTTGAATCGAAGCCTGAACTCAAAAAAAGCCGACGCCAACAACAGGTAACCATCGATTCTTTATTTACCAGAAATTGTTCCGTTTCATTTTCAAGTGCTGGCGCGTCAGGAATCATCCAGCATTACTCCGGCAGTCAGACAGTGCTGCAGCAGCGACTGGCGGTAAAGTATTTTGACTTATTCCACATTTTTCCCAAAAAACCATGTAACGCTGTGGTAATGCAACCAGTAGGGAAAACCGATTCTGACCGGTTAATAAACGATATCTGTCGGTCGGGGATTGACGACAATCAGGGGTTTTCGCATAGTAAAGGATGCCACTTACCGCTCCGACTTTCCTGGCAGGAGCCAATGCCCCAACGATTTGCCCAACTGATTTGACAGAGGAACCCGCTCACATGCAGAAATCACCGAAACCCAGGCTGATTTGTCTGACACTGGCATATTTCGTGATATTTCCGGCTCTGATTTTTCTTCTCTCCGGCTCGGAGATATCAGCGGCAGAACAGACGCAGACATTACGGGTTCTCTGTTACAACATCCATTATGGACAGGGAACCGACGGAAAATATGATGTCGCCCGGCTGGCAAAAGTCATTAATGATACAAAGCCGGACCTCGTCGCGCTGCAGGAAGTGGATGTCGGTGTGAAACGCTCCGGGCGAGTCCATGAAGCACAGCGTCTGGCCGAGCTCACAGGTCTGGCGGTCCGGTTCGGCCCGACGCAACATTATGAAGGAGGCCTGTTCGGCAACGCTGTTCTGACACGACTGCCGATTCTGGACGTAATGATCCAGCCTTTACCTTATACGGAAAGTACGCTGCAACTGGTGACTTACCCCCGTGGTGCAGTCATTGTGACTGTCCAGGGGAAAAACGGAAAACCACTCCGATTTATCAGCACGCATTTTCAACATAATCTGCCGGAAGACCGTATCGAAGAGGCGAAAGCGATCAACAGGCTTTTCACTTCAGATTCCGAGATCCCCACCATCCTTGCGGGTGACATGAATGCCACTCCTGATGCGGAACCGATTCAGATCCTCCTGAAACAATGGACTAATGCCATCGATGAAAAAGCCACGCCGACCGCTCCCTCCACCAAACCCCGGTCGCGCATCGATTACATTTTTTTCAGACCGGCTGCTGATTTTGAAATCATTGAAACCAAAGTCATCGACGAGCCCCTGGCATCCGACCATCGGCCGGTCTTTGCCGTGCTGAAATGGAAACAGAAATAAGTTCCAGCGACATTTTCAGAAGTCTCTATCACAGATATTGAAAGTTCGGTCATGCGTCATTGTTTCAACTGCTTTGCTCTGATTTTTGTGTTCCCGGTATTTCTGAAGGCTGCGGAACCCCAGGCAACCTCCGTCAGTTCGATTCGCGTTCAGCCCGGTTTTCAGGTCGAGTTGCTGCGTTCTGCACAGCAGGACGAAAGCTCCTGGATCAGCATGACCTTTGATGACCGGGGCAGAATCATTCTCGGGCTTGACGATGTGGGCCTCGGTCGCATCACATTAAATAACGATCCGACTAAAACCAGTTTCGAAAAAATCGACACTACGTTCAAACACCCGCGCGGCGTCCTGTATGCGCATGACAGTCTGTATGTGAGTGAGACCAATGGTGAGGGACTGCATCGCCTGAAAGATACCACCGGCGATGACCAGTTTGACCAGAGGCAGCTCCTGAAAAAGCTGGACTACCGCAGTCGCTTCGGGCATGGCCATAATCAGATTGTGCTCGGCCCGGATAAGAACATCTACCTGGTCGTCGGCAACGATGTCGCGTTTCCGGAAGGCATCTCCCCCGATTCACCCTACCGCAATCCCCGGAACGATCATCTGCTGCCCAACCCGCACGACGCCGGCCAGGACAACCGGGTCGGCTACATCCTGAAAACCGATCCGGACGGTAAGGCATGGGAAATCGTCGCAGGCGGCTTTCGCAACCAGGTTGACATGGCATTCAACCCGGACGGGGAAATGTTTACCTACGACGCCGACATGGAATGGGATATCGGGCAACCCTGGTATCGCCCGACCCGCATCAACCATATTATTCCCGGCGGAGAATATGGCTGGCGGTGGGGGACCGGCAAATGGCCCGAGTATTATGCTGACAGTTTACCTTCCACACTCAATACCGGCCTGGGTTCTCCCACAGGCATGGTCTTTGGAACCGACGGCAGTTTCCCGGCCCGCTTTCAGCAGGCACTCTACATCGCCGACTGGCAGAATGGACGGATCCTGCTGGTCGACCTGATTCCGCAAGGCGCCACTTATACGTGCCAGTATGAAGTCTTTCTGGAAGGGGGGCCGCTGAATGTCTGTGATATGCAGTTTGGCCCCGACGGTGCTCTGTACTTCATTACCGGCGGTCGTGGTTCCCAGTCTGGATTGTACCGGGTGACTTCACTGCCGGATCAGAAAACGAAATCAAAGGCGCCCGAAATCAGCGAACAGGTAACACTCCAGGCAGCAACTGCCCGACAGCTCCGAAAAGACCTGGAACCCTATCTCAGCAAGCCGGTCCCCGAGATCGAGACGCTCTGGAAGCATTTAAGCAGCGAAGATCGCTGGCTGCGTTTTACCGCTAGACGCGCCATCGAAAACCAGGATGTTTCCCGCTGGCGAGATCGGGCGATTTCAGAAACCGATCCCACTGCTGCCATCGCCGGTCTGATCGCCTTAAGTCATCAAGGCACGGCTGAAAACCGCGATGCCGTCCTGGCTGCTTTGAACCGTATCGAGCTGAACTCGCTCGATCAGCAACAGTTGCTCGCACTGCTCCGGGCTTACCAGCTCTGCTTAATCAGACTCGGTTCCCCCACGGAGACCCAGGCAGATGAATTGAAACAGCGACTGAAGCCTCTCTATCCTCATGCGAGCAGCAGTGCGAATCATCTGCTGGGTGAGCTGCTGGTTTATTTAAATGCAGAAGAGGTCGTGCCACAAACATTATCACTGCTCACTGAGATCTCAACACAGGAAGAACAGATCCGGGCAGCACGCACTCTCACTTTCGCAAAACAGAATTGGACCAGAGATCAGCAGCAGCAGATTCTTCAGTGGCTGGCACACGCCCGCACTTTTATCGGCGGTAAACAGCTCACCGAGCGACTGCGAGATATCCGCGAAGACTTTCTCAAGACGCTCTCCGATCAGCAGCGTCAGCAGTTCAGCAAAGAAATTGCGGAGTTGGATAAACCGCTGGTCGAAGCAGAACTGGTTCCGGCTCGTCCGGTAGTTCAGGAATGGACGCTCAGCGAACTGGAACCGCACCTGGCCGCTGTAGCGTCAAAGCGGTCTTTCAAAAGTGCACGCCAGGCACTCCTGGCCGCCAACTGTCTGAAATGCCATCGCATCGGCTCCACCGGCGCGCAGGTCGGACCTGATCTGACAACGGTCGGCAAGCGGTTCGACAGCCGCGCGATTCTGGAATCGATTATCACCCCCTCCAAGGTCATGGACGAAAAATATCTTTACACTGTGTATGTTCTCACAAATGGAAAAATTGTGACCGGGCGCCCCGTTGGTGTGAGCAAGACGACGATAACAGTGGAAACGGATCCTATTCGTCAGACAACCGTCCCCGTGGCCCGGGAAGAGATTGAAGAATCCATCCTTTCCAAAACATCACCCATGCCCGCGAATCTGATTGATGTACTGACGCAGGAAGAAATCCTGGACCTGCTGGCTTACCTGAAGGCAGGCGGAGATCCGCAGGCACCCTCGTTTCAAAAGTAATCAGCAACCTGATAGGACCTGCTCTTATTATGACCGTCAATAATTGTATGAAACATTTCATGCTGCTGCTCTTACTGTGTGCATCCAATAGACGGTTGCTGGCAGCCGATCCGGTCAACATTCACAGCCTGCCCAACGACCTGCAGGTTCCCAGCGTCACGCAGGAAACACCACAACCGGGGAAACGGGTCTGGCAGCAGAACCCGGGGTTCGAGCAAACCGAAATCGCGCATGCCCTCTATCTGCCCCCTGACTGGAAACCGGACAAAACCTATCCGGTGATCGTGGAGTACCCGGGGAATGGCGGCTATTCGAATGCCTTGAATGATGTCAGCAAAGGACGCGTACAGGACTGCAAACTGGGATTTGGCCTGTCCGCCGGTCAAGGGATGATCTGGGTCAGCCTGCCTTTCGTCGACCCCAAAACTGGCAAGCATGCTCTCCAGTGGTGGGGCGATCCCGATGCCACCGCGGATTACTGCAAACAGACCGTCGCCCGGATCTGCCGGGAATTCGGCGGCGATTCCGAGAATGTGTTTCTGACCGGTTTCTCCCGCGGCGCGATTGCCTGCAATTATATCGGCCTGCGTGATACTGAAATTGCGGCTCTCTGGAAAGGCATGCTGCCGCACATCCATTACGATGGGGTGCGAAAATGGAATTACCCTGACAGTGATGTGCTCTCTGCCCGCAAACGACTGGCACGACTGGGCAGGCGACCTCAATTCATCACGCAGGAAAAATCGACCCGCGCCACGGAAGCGTATCTGAAGAACTCTGATTCTCCCGACCAGTTTACTTTCATGGCAATCCCCTACCCCAATCATTCCGATGAATGGGTGCTGAAAGACATCCCCGAACGAACCAGGGCCCGCCGATGGCTGGCTGATTGTCTTGAAAACTGATATTAATGAACTCATATGCCGCATTGTGATGAGTCTGAATTCTGATCTGCCCTCCAGAGGAATCAACCTTATGTCAACTCGACAGCTGCACTCCCTGCTATTATTGATGATCGTCATTCCCTGCATGCTTTCCCCTGTGCGATCTATTTTTGCCCAGGTTGAAAAACGGCCGCACATCAAAATTCGTGGCATCTATGGCGGCGCGCCGACACAGTTACTGGAACAAAATAAGAGGTTGCCCGAACTGGGTGTGAATGCGATCTTCATGGGTTCCGGAAGCTTAACAGCCGAGCGCATTGCGTCATTAAAACAGCAGGGCGCACAAGTCTTTGCCGAATTCAATACAATGCACGTGGCCAACTATCTCAAAGACCATCCCGCTGCCGCCCCGATCGGCGTCGATGGAAAAATCTCACCACCGCCGCAGGGCTGGCAGGGCATCTGCCCGACGCATGCCGGTTATCGCAAATATCGGATGGACGAGTTCCGCAGAGTACTCCGGGAATATGAAATCGACGGCATCTGGCTCGATTATCATCACAGCCACGCCAGCTGGGAACGTGCGGTTCCCGACATGCCTGATACCTGTTTTTGCGAACGCTGTCTGAACCAGTTTCAGAAAGATACCAACACATCTCTACCTGATGCGCCCACTTCGGAACTCTCGCAGCTTCTGCTGGGAAAACAGAAAGCTGCCTGGGTGCAGTGGCGGTGTGATATCTTTACCGACTGGGTCCGCGAGTTCCGTTCGATCCTTGACGAATCACGTCCCCAGGCGCTGCTGGGAACATTTCACTGCCCCTGGACTGACACCGATTTCAATGGCGCACTCAAAAACAAACTCGCCATTGATCTCAAAGCACAGGCAAAATACATCGATGTCTTCAGTATCATGCCGTACCACGCACGGTTCAATCATCCAGAAGATCCTGCCTGGATCTCACGCCAGACCGCGTGGTTGGGAAAATACCTGGACATCAAAGGCGCACCGGGAGAACGACATAAAATCTGGCCGATCATCCAACTCTCAGACTGGGGCGAAGCGGTGCCTGTGGAACAGGTACATTCGGTTCTGGATCACGGCACCCGGCTGCCTGCGACCGGCGTGATGGTTTTCCGGTGGGGTTCTCTCCATTCACAAACAGACAAAGTTGAAGCGATGATCGAATACTATCGCGCGATCAAACCATAGACGTCTGGTTTTGTATTCGTTGACATCCCGGCAGGCGCGATCTATAACCGAAGCGGATACCAACCACAACGCTTAAGGATAGATCGCGATCATGCTGACAGTTCTCTCACCTGCGAAATCACTGAACCTGGAGTCGCAAAAACAGACTTCCAGATTCTCGACCCCGGAATTCCTGGATGAAGCGGAAGCACTCATCAAAAAACTGCGCCGGATGTCGAAAAAGTCGTTGCGGGAACTGATGGGGATCAGCGAGGAGCTGGCGGAGTTAAATTACGAACGCTTCAATCAATGGTCGCGTCCCTTCACAACAGAAAATGCCAAACAGGCGGCCCTGATGTTTAACGGCGACGTTTACCAGGGTTTACAGGCGGAACAGTTCAAGGCCCGCGATCTCGCATTCGCCCAGGATCACCTGCGGATTCTTTCCGGACTGTATGGAGTGTTACGACCTCTGGACCTGATGCAGGCGTATCGCCTGGAAATGGGAACCAGCCTCTCCACGCGCAGCGGAAACTCCCTGTATGACTTCTGGGGGGAAAAAATCACCCGCTTCCTCAATCAGGAACTCGAAACACACAAACACACGGAACTGGTCAACCTGGCATCGAATGAATATTTCAAGTCGGTCAAAGCCCGACTGCTGACAGGTCCGGTGATCACACCGGTGTTTAAAGAAATCAAAGACGGGAAATCACGTACGATTGCCTTATTTGCGAAACAGGCACGCGGCCGGATGGCAGCCTGGATCATCCATAACCGCATTGATCAGCCAGACCAGCTGCGCGACTTCAATCTGGACGGCTATGAATTTCAAGCGGATGCATCGACGGCTGACAAGTTGACATTCTCCCGTCCGCAACCGCCGCCCGTCGGTAAAAAATAACACCCTTTTGATTGAGACATAACCAATGAAAGAGAACGCCCTACCTCAGCAACTCGACCAGATGATTACCAGTTACTGGGTTTCTCAGAGTATTTATGCCGCCGCCAAACTGGGGATTGCCGACCTGCTGGTCGCTGGTCCTCAAACGGCAGAACTACTGGCCGCCGCTACCAGCACCCATGCCGGTGCCCTCTATCGCCTGTTACGGGCCCTGGCGAGCGTTGGCATCTTCGCTGAGAACGAACAACACGAATTCGAACTGACTCCCCTGGCGGAGTACCTTCGCAGCGATGTTCCCGGTTCCAAACGGGCGATCGCCCTGATGAGTGGCGACGAACAGTTCCAGGCCTGGAGCGAGATCATCTACAGCATCCAGACCGGCAAAACGTCGTTCGATAAAGTTTTTGAAAAACCCATCTTCGAATATCTCTCTGATAACCCCGATAAAGGACAGATTTTTGACCAGGCAATGACAGGCATTCATGGCAGGGAAACCGGGGATATTCTCAACACCTATGATTTCTCCGGGATTGTAACCCTGATGGATGTCGGCGGTGGAAACGGTTCTAACATCGTTAATTTTCTGCAAAACTACCCAGAGATGAAAGGCATCCTGTTCGACCTGCCTCAAGTCATAGAACGGGCACAGCCGCATATTGAACAGGCAGGTTTGACAGACCGCTGCCAACTGATCGCAGGCAGCTTCTTTGAATCCGTTCCCGCCGACGCCGATGCCATTTTCCTGCGACATATCATCCATGACTGGGACGATGAGAAAGCACTCACAATCCTGCGTCATTGCCATTCAGTGATGTCGGAGAACAGCAGGCTACTGGTTGTCGAAAGCGTCATCCCCGAGGGGAACGATCCTTTCCCGGGCAAGTTCCTCGACCTGGTCATGCTGATGATCCCCGGTGGTAAAGAACGCACGGCTGAAGAATACGAGGCTCTTTTTGAACAGGCGGGCTTCAAACTGACGCGTATCATTCCCACGGAATCGGCACTAAGTATTATTGAAGGAATCAAAGCCTGAATCTCCTGTTGTCTTGTCAGGGAAAGCGAATCGAACAACCGGCGCCGACGAAGTAAGCATCCGCAGCGTCATTTAACCCGACACCCGCACTCATATCGAGCTGCAGGTTGTTGGTGATCAGATAAGTAAAGCCAGCATCAAAATAGTGTTCGGTGCGCGCCGTTCGCGCACCGCTGGGAATCAATACAAACCATTCGGTGAAGGCTCCCAGTTTCTCAGTCAGGGTATAACCGACCGAACAGGATTGGGCGATCTCGAGAAACGATTCGCCGGAGTCATCCACATCACCATAACCTTGGGTAGAGGCAGCGACATTCACAAAATCATTGAGCGTCCAGGCATAAACCAGGTCGATACCCGGTTCGACCTGGTTCGCAGTAAACGCAGCACTTCCTGTCGGCACACTCATGGAAGTAATCAGAGCCATCTCAGGCAGGATCCCCTGCTGAGGCGTCAGGGCAAACTGCAGCGCCAGCCCCAGATCCTGACTTCCGAAAGTCGTATTCTGATAGAGACCCGCATCGGTTGCCTGTTCCAGGGGAGAAAACGACAATCGGAATTCCATCCAGTCAGCAACAATCCCCCGCCGAAACAGGAATTCCCCGAATGACTGATATTTGACATCTGCTCCCTGTTCTTCGCTATCGAGATACGTATAGCCGAACTCAAGCTGGGTGACGCCTTTCCCCACCGTTACCGACGTCGACGTAAAATTAGGACGGTCGGTCTGCAGAGGTTGATCGAGTTGTGGCCCTCCATTACAGCCGGTGCTGCCTTTCCATTGAAACAAAGTCCCGCATTCGGGAGTCAGATTGAGGAGCCGGCAGCGTGGAAGTTCATATTCGACTGCGGGAGTTTCGACAGATTCGGATGCGAGCAGACTCTGATCGAAGAGACTTTCACTGGTTTCAGCAAGTGAGTTACCGGCGCAGCAGAGCAACGTGATGCTGACGAACAGGCCAGGCCAGGCTCGCAGACAAAACTCATACATGGGATCTGTTCTGAATTGGATTCCGGGGCATGTTGAATTTATCGGAAATCTGACCCGTATCTGTTAATCCAAATCTAAGGCGCGATCAAAGACACATCGCCGGCCTCCGCAACCTAAGATATTGTAATAGCAAGAGATACAGCAGATGCGTTTCAACCCGTAATTCTTCAGCTCTGACTGACCTGGGGACGTTGAAGATAGAAATCGGCATCACATTCGAGTACGCTGAGCTGATAACTTGATTTCAAAAGCCGGGGACACTTCACCATGCACCGATACCAGATCCTGCTGACAATCCTCTTTTCGCTGATGCTGGCTGCTGCAGACAGCCTCGTCGCGACAGCCGGGGAACCCCAGATCGTCGCACATCGTGGTTTGCTTAAAGTGGCTCCGGAAAATACGCTGGCCAATTTCCGAGCCTGCCTGGAATTGAGGCTGGGATTTGAATTCGATGTGCAGCGCAGCAAAGACGGACACCTGGTCTGTATTCATGACAGCACCCTCAATCGAACGACAAATGGCACAGGGAACGTGGCCGATCTGACACTGGCGGAAATCAGAGAACTGGACGCTGGCAGCTGGTTCGATCCCCGCTTTAAAAACGAACGGGTCCCTACCGTCGAAGAAGTATTTCAACTTGCCGCTCAATATCGGCAGCATGAGCTTCTGATTGCCGTCGATTTCAAAGAGGCAAACGTTGAACAGGATGTGGTCGATCTGGCCCGGAAACAGGGAATACTCAAGCGACTTATCTTTATTGGACGAACTATCCAGGAGCCACAGGTAAGAAAAAATATCAAGGCTGCTTCCCCCCAAGCAGAAACAGCGGCAGTCGCCAATAACATGACCGAATTTTCCTCAGCCCTGTCGGAACCGGATGCAGACTGGGTGTATGTGAGGTATCTGCCCACACGAATGGAAATAAAACAGGTGCATGCTGCCGGAAAGAAGTCGTTTATCGCGGGTTCTGCCGTCAGTGGAAATCTTCCGAAAAACTGGCAGCAAGCGACTGACGCCGGCATTGATGCGATTCTCACCGATTACCCGCTCGCCCTGCGAGCCATGTTGCAGCAATCGAAAACGACTGGTAATTGATTCTCGCAGGCAGACTGGAAGTACAGCTTCCAGGCGGACTGTGCGGGCTTGCGGCTCCTGTTGTTGCCGTGGTAAACATGCCTGGAAGCCTTCAATTCTGTTGATTGAATCCACAGCTGGTTGAAAAATAAATGTTTAGTATGCATAATACTTTACAGGGGCCCCTTGCGCTTAGTTTATCCGGCTGATACTTACATCGAGAATTTTATGTCACCTCTCACTCTTGAGGATCAGGTTATTGTCGCACTGCGACGAATCACGCGTGCCATCGATTTACACTCCCGGGGGCTGATGCAGGAAATCAACCTGACAGCGCCCCAGTTAGCATCCCTTCAGACAATCGCACGCCTGCAGCCGATCACGGTAGGAGCACTGGCAAAATCGATCCATCTCAGCCAGGCCACGCTCACTGGAATCCTGAGCCGACTGGAATCTCGAAACCTGGTCACACGCGGCCGCAGGGGGCAGGACAAGCGAACCGTCGTCGTCGAATTGACCGAAGAAGGTCAGGCGATGATCAAAAACGCTCCTTCTTTACTACAGGACCGTTTTCGTCGCGAACTCCTGATGCTGCAGCAATGGGAACAGACGCAGATGCTTTCTACTTTGCAACGTATCGCGTCGATGATGGATGCCGAAAACATCGATGCCTCTCCCGTCCTGTCTGCAGGAGATGTCTCAACCTCCTCAGAACACGATACGGAATATCTGAACGATAACCCTGTGACTGTGCATGATCCACAGTGAGTGATCCTCAGCGATCATATCAGCGGAACGCGGATAAAAAGACGAAAAAACTGCAATACATACGAACAGCGCCCCGTCACTGTTGTAATCTGCCCCGCTGCCAGTCCACATCAGCCTGTATATGTAATCTGATAACACTCTGCCGGTGATAACAGAACGCCTCTCCCTAATGCAGGTAAGTCAGTTCCTCACGTTGTTTTCAGCCGCAATTAAAAACTGAGGCTTGACACTTAATATTCCATTGTGTACAAAACATTGCACACTAAGCATTATTAAACTACAAACGTGGTACAGAAAGTGAATCGCATTTACTGACGCTCCTTATCTGTATCAACATAACACTGCTGAAACAGTTATGTTGCTGGATTGACTGCTTTGATGATAATACCCGTTCATCGCATCTTCAGAATTTGACTTTACTTTGTAGTCTAATCTTTTTCATATACTAGAGCAGATTGCTCTGAAGCCCGTAAAACACAGCCAAATGGACAAGGCCAAACAACTGATATTTCGCGAGCCCTCTCTGGAAGATGGTCTCGCCATAACCAATCTGGTGAAGAACTGCCCTCCCCTGGACGTGAATTCCCATTACGTCTCCCTGTTGCTTTGCCGCGATTTTTACGATACGTGCGTTCTGGCCGAGCACGATTCCCGCATCGTTGGCTTTCTCTCGGCTTATTGCCCTCCTCATCGGGAAAACACGATCTTTATCTGGCAGGCAGCCGTCGACAGCAGTGTGCGCGGCTGTGGAGTCGCATCCCGTATGCTGGATGCCCTGCTCTCACGTGAGAGCCTGTCTGACATCAACCACCTGGAAACGACGATTACACCTTCCAACAAATCGTCTCAAAAGCTGTTTCGCTCTCTGGCGAAGCGGCTCAACACTGAGTGCCGAACGCACAGTGGATTTTCTTCGGATCTGTTTGGTGAAGCAGAAGAACACGAACCCGAAGAACTGTACCAGCTAGGCCCATTCACACTCAAACCCTTACATGGAGAGAAATCAGAAGTATCATGAATATATTCAACCGACTCGAATCAAATGTCCGTGGATACTGCCGCTCATTCCCGTGCACGTTTAAAAAAGCCCAGAATGCGACTTTAACTGATGAAGCAGGAAACGAATATATCGACTTCCTCGCCGGAGCCGGTACTTTAAACTACGGCCATAACAATCCGATTCTGAAAGAGAAACTGCTGGAATTTCTGGAACGTGATGGCTTACTGCATGGACTCGACATGCACACTGATGCCAAACAACGCTTCCTGGAAGTTTTTGAAAAGCACATTCTTTCTCCGCTCGAATTTGATTACAAAGTCCAGTTCACCGGTCCCACCGGAACCAATGCCGTGGAAGCCGCACTCAAGCTGGCCCGAAAAGTGACGGGACGGACCAACATCGTTTCCTTCACCAATGGATTTCATGGTGTCAGCCTGGGTGCCGTCGCTGCCACTGGTAACAGCCACTTCCGTGATGCCGCAGGTACCCCTTTAAACAATGTCACCTTTATGCCTTATTACGGCTACCTGGGTGACAATATCGATACCCTCGAATACTTCGAAGCCCTGCTCAAAGACAACAGCAGTGGCCTGGATCTGCCTGCTGCCGTGATTGTGGAAACGGTTCAGGGAGAAGGGGGCGTCAATGTTGCCAGCGCAGAATGGCTGCAACAACTTGAGACTCTCTGCCAGGAACATGGCATGCTGCTCATTATTGATGATATCCAGGTAGGCTGCGGCCGAACCGGCAGCTTCTTCAGTTTTGAAGAAGCTGGAATCGTCCCTGATATCGTCACGCTTTCCAAATCATTGAGCGCCTATGGCTTACCCATGTCGCTGGTACTGATGCGATCTGAACTCGACCAGTGGGAACCGGGTGAGCATAATGGTACGTTCCGCGGAAATAACCTCGCGTTCGTCTCCGCAGCGGCAGCGATTGAAACATACTGGAGCGATTATCGACTGACGCGTGAAGTCAAGCGAAAAGGAACGCTGATCGAAAGCCGACTCCAGGCAATCGCTGATACGACCACTGAAATGCACCTGGAAGTGCGTGGTCGCGGAATGATCTGGGGCCTCGCCTGCCAGGAATACCCGCAGCTGCCGGATATGATCAGTGCAGAAGCCTTTAAACGTAATCTGATTATCGAAACCAGCGGGACTGACAGCCATGTCCTGAAAATCCTGGCCCCACTGACGATCGAAGATGACCAGTTACTGCAAGGCCTGGATATCGTTGCCGACTGCTTCAAAGCAGTTCTCAGCGATGAAAAAGTAATCAAAGAACTGGGCCTGGTCTCGAACTGAGTGCCCCGTTTTCTGCTGCTGTTCAGACAGCAGCGAATACGACAGGTAATACTTAATCATAACAGTAATACAAATACAGACAGAAAAGTGAGATCATGATTGTAACACAACTGGAGGACATTCTCGGCACAGAGCGGGATGTTCACGCGAAAACCTGGAACAGTCGCCGCTTATTACTGGCCGGTCAGAAGATGGGATTTTCCCTGCATGACACATTGATTCACGCCGGAACGGAAACCGAAATCTGGTATCAGAATCATCTGGAAGCGGTCTACTGTATCGAGGGAGAAGGGGAAATCGAACTGATCCCCGATGGCCCGACTTATCCCATCAAACCCGGAATGATGTATGCCCTGAATGAACATGACCGACACCTGCTGAGGGCAACGACACAATTGCGGATGATCTGTGTGTTTAATCCGCCGGTGACTGGTCAGGAAGTTCATGATGAAAACGGCGTGTATCCGGCTGCAGCTGGTACAGAGGCGTAACCTGACTCCATCACCGTATCAACCTGTAAAGCGAAAGGCTTACTGACAGACAACCTGTAGCGGCAACATCCAAAGAAAGCGCCTCTGATGACCGCCAACATTTCAACTGATTCGACTCACCGCGTGGAAGATCTTTACCCTTCCCGTATCAAACAGCAGCCCGAGTTCCTCGAACGCCAGGACCCGATCGTATACGGGGATGCTCAAAATGGCCCATTGAACGCAGAACAACTGGACCAGTTTGACCGGGATGGCTTCCTGCTGCTCCCGGGATTTTATACCAGTCAACAGGTGGCATTGTGCCACCAGGAACTCGACCGGCTGCGCGATTCCCAGGAAACCAGAGAACGTCCGGAAGCCATCGTCGAACCAGACAGTGCAGCATTACGCTCCCTGTTTGCAGTACACCGACCGGAAATCAGCGATCGATTTTCACAAGTCGCAGCCGACAAAAGAATTCTGGAAATGGTCATGCAGATTCTGGGCAGCGAGGTTTATATTCATCAGTCGCGGGTGAATCTGAAACCGGGATTTGCCGGCAAAGAATTTTTCTGGCATTCCGATTTTGAAACATGGCATGTCGAAGATGGGCTGCCCCGCATGCGGACAGTCAGTTGCTCCCTTCTGCTGGATCATAATTACGAGTTTAATGCCCCGTTAATGTTACTCCCGGGTTCGCATCGTAAATATGTCACCTGCGTCGGGCAGGCACCCGAAAAGCATTACGAATCGTCGCTGAAGCAGCAGAAATATGGGGTACCAGATCCTGATTCTCTCACTCAGCTGGTCAACGAACATGGGATCACACAGGCGACAGGACCTGCCGGATCGTTACTGTTGTTTGACTGTAACACCATGCATGGTTCTAATGGTAATATTACACCGTTTCCCCGTTCTAATCTTTTTTTCGTCTATAACAGTATCTGGAACCAGCTCGCAAATCCTTTCTGCGATCATCAGCCACGACCTGAATTTATCGCCTCACGTGAATTCAGCAACACAATGAAACCCAGAGAGTTCATTTGATGTCGTTCTCCCAATCCCGTATTGCCAGGCGATCTGCAGATTATTGTATTGATCGTAAAATGAATCTCAGAAAGAGACGCTGATGAATCGCCTCTTTCAGTGGATTCAGAAAATCGAAGCGTTTCTGCTCGCCTGGTCGATCATTGCGATCGCAGCGCTTTCCATCGGGAACGTGTTCTGCCGGGCAGTGCTCGGCTTCAGCGTCTCCTTTACCGGGGAACTGTCCCAGTTCCTGATCATCATTGTCACCTTTGTGGGCTTGAGCTACGCTGCCAGTCGCGGACGACACATTCGCATGACGGCCTTTTACGATCAGCTCAATCCGCGCTGGCGCAAAATTCTGATGGTGGCTATCAGCGGGTTGACCGCCCTGCTGATGCTGCTGCTCACCTGGTATGCGTTCGAATATATTGCCACGGTCCGTTTTTTAGAAACCGTCTCTCCCGTTCTGCAGGTTCCCCTGTACCTGGTCTATCTGTTTGTCCCACTGGGCCTGCTGCTGACAGCCATTCAGTATGGCTTAACCGTCTGGCGAAACCTGACTTCTCCCGATGTGTATATCTCGTATACCCAGAAGGATGAATATGAAACCACTGTGGTAGGGGAACTCTGAAATGACCAAAGCAGTGGGGAGATAGCGGCGTGGAAGCATTACTCATCCTGGGAATCATGCTGGTGCTGTTGATGCTGGGCTTTCCGATGAAGGTCCCCCTTATCACCGCAGCATTGGCAGTTCTGCTGGTCTTCCACCCGGATGTGACTCCTGCCGTACTGATTCAACAGATGATCGGCGGCATCAAACCGGCGGCGTTGATCGCCGTCCCCATGTTCATTTTTGCCGCGGATATCATGACGCGCGGAAACTCGGCGAATCGACTGCTGGATCTGGTAACCGCTTTTGTCGGTCATCTGCGCGGCGGGCTGCCGATCGCCAGTGCCATCAGCTGCACCCTGTTTGGTGCCATGTCGGGTTCAACCCAGGCAACCGTCGTCGCGATAGGCGGACCACTGCGTCCCCAGTTACTGAAAGCCGGCTACCCCGATTCTTTCACTACTGCCTTGATTATCAATGCCAGTGATATTGCGTTGCTCATTCCCCCCAGTATCGGCATGATTGTGTATGGCGTTGTCTCGGGAACTTCGATTGGCGAGATGTTCATCGCCGGGATCGGCCCCGGTCTGCTGGTACTGCTGATGTTCTGTGTTTACTGCTGGATCGCATCCATACGGATGCAGATTCCCCGACAACCCAAAACAGACAACGCAACGCGGCTCAACTCTGTCAAACGGGCATTGCTGCCTCTGGGATTTCCACTGATTATTATCGGAGGCATTTATTCCGGTATTTTCAGCCCCACCGAAGCAGCAGCCGTCTCGGTGCTGTATGCTGGCATCTTAGAGATCGTCTTCTTTCGCGACCTCTCCCTGAAAGATATTCCTGATATAGCGCTTTCCACCGGTCTGGTCACTGCCGTGGTGTTTATTCTGGTAGGTGCCGGCGCCGGATTCAGCTGGGTGATTTCGTTTGCCCAACTGCCCGACGCCTTGATTAATAACTGGCTGGGGCTGACTCCCGATTCCGGCTACTGGACCATTATGCTCACGATTGCGGTTGCCTATTTCATCGGCTGCATGTTCGTAGATCCGATTGTGGTGATCCTGATTCTGACTCCTATTTTCCATCCCGTCGCAGCGGCTGCCGGCATCGACCCGGTGCTGGTCGGGATTGTCGTCACGCTGCAGGTTGCGATCGGCTCGGCCACCCCGCCGTTCGGCTGTGATATTTTTACGGCAATTGCAGTCTTCCGCCGCCCTTACCTGGAAGTCATTCGGGGCACGCCACCTTTTATTGCCATCCTGCTGTTCGCAGGTGTCTTATTGATCGCCTTCCCTGCGATTTCCCTCTTTCTACGCGATCTGGCTTTTAACTGAATCAGACAGGTGTCGACGATGAACAGCACACTCTCTCTCAAAATGTTCCAGTTATGCGGGTTACTGATCTGTCTCACAATGCCTGCTGGCTGTGAGTCACAAAGCGCCGCTTCTACTAAAGAACCGGTGGTGCAGTGGCGGTTTGCCATTGAAGAAACGATCGGCAGCGTACAACATCAATACGCCATGAAGTTCAAGGAACTGATTGAAACACGGTCTGAAGGCAAAATCGAAGTCACGATTTATCCCTATGGAACACTGGGAACCTCTGACCAGATTACCGAACTCGTCGATATGGAAGTCATCCAGTTTGCGATGGCTTCACCGGGACATCTGGGGAAACTGATACCGGAGGTCCAGGTCTTTCTGCTCCACTTTCTGTTTTCCGATGACGATGAAATCAATAATAAAGTCCTCAATGAAGATCCGAAACTGCAGGAAACATTCGATGAACTTTATGCCCGCAAAGATCTGAAACTGCTTTCGATTTTTTCTGAAGGCTGGCAGGTCTGGACCACGAAAAAAGACATCCAGACACCCGAGGATTTTCAGGGGGTGAAAATGCGGGTCATGACGACGCCGCTGTTACTGGCTGCATATGAAGCCTATGGTGCCAGCCCGACTCCCCTGCCTTACTCTGAAGTTTACTCGGCTCTGCAGCTCAATATGATCGACGGCCAGGAAAATCCGGTCTTCGCGATTCAGGAAATGAATTTTTATGAAGTCACCGACTGGATGATCTTCGCCCGACATGCGCCCTTCATTACCACGGCAGTCACCAATCGATATTTTTTCAACTCGCTCTCTCCAGAACGACAGAAACTGGTGTTTGGCGTTGTCTCCGATTTGAACGGCTACATTCTGAATGTCCAGAAGCAGTTCAACCGGGAACGACTGGATCTGATTCGCAAAAACAGGCCCAAGCTGAAGATCGTCGACGAACAGGGCGAGACGCTCGAGGACCGGCGCGTCGGC